>JAIBAQ010000034.1 GCA_019695095.1 Candidatus Hydrogenedentota bacterium | reverse complement strand
ATACCTTCTGTCCCGCTTAGAAGTCCTTCATCTCATCGTCATCCAGAGGCAATACCTGCTCGGGGTTGGCTACGTGTGACCGCGCCGGCGCCGATGCCAGCGCTGTCCTGCCAGTGGAACCGGATCGGCGGTCGATGCTCTTGATCGCATGGCCCGGTGCTGCTGCTCGCCGCGCGCCATGCCCGCTCGAAGTACGCCCGCCGTTGTATCCCAGGTCATCGTTTGCCGCGGCACGGCCCCTGATCAGCGCCGTAAGATTGGCCACCATCTCGTTCAGTTCGCGCGCCTGGGCCGACAACTCCTCGCCCGCCGATGCAGCCTCCTCCGAGTTTGCCGCTGTCGTCTGCGTTACCTTGTCCATCTGCGCGACAGCCGTCGAAATTTGCTCGATACCCTGCGCCTGCTCATTGCTGCCCGCGGAAACCTCTGCCATCAGCGCAGCCACGTTTCCTACCGAACCCGCAATCTGCTCCAGGATCGCTGCCACCTCCTCGGACGCGGCCACACCCCGATCGGAGTTTTTCTTCGACTCGTCAATCAGTGCCGCCGTGTTCTTGGCTGCCTCCGCGCTGCGCTGGGCCAGGTTGCGCACCTCCTCGGCCACAACCGCGAATCCTTTGCCCGCATCGCCGGCGCGCGCCGCTTCCACCGCCGCATTCAACGCCAGCAGATTCGTCTGGAACGCAATTTCGTCGATGGTCTTGATGATCCGTGCCGTCTCGTCCGACGATGACTTGATCTGGGCCACCGCTTCCATCATGCCCTGCATGGCCGCGCGCCCTTTGTCTGCTCCGTTGCGCGCTTCGATGGTCATGGAGTTCGCCTTTATTGCATTGTCCGCGTTCTGGCGCGTCATCGACGTCAGCTCTTCCAGCGACGCAGAGGTTTCTTCGAGCGATGACGCCTGCTCGCTTGCGCCTTCCGCCATCGACTGACTCGCCTGCGCCACCTGCTGCGACGCGCTGTTCACCTGCGCCGCGCCTTCCCGCAAGCCGCCAATGATGCCCGTGATCGAGTGTGTAATACTCCGCGTTATCAAGAGCGCCAGCACGATGCCAATCGCCGCCGAAATACAGAAACCAATCACTATCTGCGTTGATGCGTCAGAAACTGCCGCCGTCGCTACCCGCGCCGTATCCTCCATCCCAAGCTTGGCTGTGCTCTCTGCCTGTGCGAGAACTTGATCGCCCGCTTCCTGCCGCTTCGCGCCGAGTTCGGCCAGTTCCACCATGGCATCATGTAGAACCGTCATTGCCGCCTTGTATTCCTGTGCGGCCGCCCGCGTCTTCTCGATCTGCTCCAGGTTGGCGGCCTGAGTCGTGATGGGAACCAGTGACGCCAGTTCCTTCTCTATTTCATCCAGGTTCCCGAACGCACCCTCAATGAGCTTGGGGTCGCGCGATGCCTGCGCCTTCCACACGGCCACCCGCGTCTCTTGTCCTAGATTGGCAACCCTGTTTGCCGTGGCAATCTTGCCCAGCCGTTGCATCAGCTTTTCGGGAGCCGACGCAACCTTCGTCGGTCCTGCGTGTGAGGTCTCGCCGGCCGCAACGTGCCCAGGCGCGCCCGCCGGTTCCGCAAGAAGGCTGCCCAGGCGCGGATGCGGCCCCAGCCACTCGACCTCGCCCGAGTCCAGGTGATACATTGCGCCAATGACCTTCGTCTTGCCCGCCTTCACCCGTTCCTGAATGGCAGGACTGCGGCGCAGCATGTCCTCGATCGACTGCCATACGTTCGCGCGAATCGACGCGTCTACCAGCGCGTCGCCCGACAGATTCGCCGCGCCTGCCTTCGCCGCGGCTACCGCCGGGCCGATGTTGTCCACCAGACCCGGCAGGTTGCCGTGGAGCGCTGCATTCGTTGCAACCGCCGTCACCGCGCCGCATTTCGTGTGCCCAAGCACCACAAGCAACGGCGTCTCAAGATGGTCCACTCCATACTCGCTTGAGCCGATTTCGTCCGTGTCGCAGACATTCCCCGCCACGCGCACTACAAAAAGCGTCCCGATCCCCTGGTCAAAGACCACTTCCAGCGGAACGCGCGAATCCGAACACCCGATGATAGTGGCGATTGGCTTCTGACCGTTCTGTGCCGTGTCCGTTCTCCGGCTCGCCGTCGCATCCGGGTGCTGGCTGGCGCCGGCCACAAACCTGCCGTTCCCTTCCTTCAACTTCTGTATCACCGCATCGCCGTCCGGACACTCCGGCACCGCCACCGGGGCCGCCTCGGTCTCTTTGGCGGCCGCGGCATGCTGAGCCGGCTCGGCCTGCGTGGCCGCGGGTGCGGCCTCGCCCGTGATGTCGCTCGCCATGCTCTTTTCCTGGCCTGCCAGGTACAAAGCGCACTGCTCCATAAATGTCTGGGCCGCCTCATTAAGCTTTGTGCGGCTTTCCGTGATGGCCGTGATCTTTTCGTTGGTCTGCTTGGCGAGCCGTTCATACTCCAGCGCGTGCTCCTCGGCGACTGTCGCGGCCTCCAGCAGCTTCGCCAGGCGCGGAGTGCTTCCCCCCAGCGTCTTCGCGTCCGTCAAATACTTCTTTACCGCATCCAGATTCTTGTTCGTCTCTTCCCAGTACTTGGGTTCCTCGCTCAGAGCGAACCCGCGCATCTGGTACATCGTTTTGAGTGAATTGCGCTCCACCTCGTTTGCCACTTCAACTTCGGGGAGGTTCTCCGTCGTCAGATGAGTCACCTGCTGTCGAACTGCCCCGATGTTCCAAACGGCCAGAGCGCCCAGAAGGCCCATCAGAATCATCAGGATCCCAAAGCCCCCGGCAATCTTTTTCCCAAGCGTCATGCCTGAATACATTCGTTTCTCTCCTCTAGCAGTTTTTCGATGGCATTGCGGAAGGTACGCTGTTGCTCGTGTGTAGTCCGCGGCGACATTTCCCAGTTCCGCCCATGCATCGCGCACTCACAATCTCGGAGGTGTGGAGTCCCGGCCGGTCGAAACCGGCCGGGATTACCACTCGTTCCACTCGATAGCCCTAGAAGTCTTTGATGTCCTCGTCAAGAGGAATCACTTGCTCCGGACTGGCTACGCGTGAACGCGCCGACGGCGCCGCCAATGCGGTGCCTGTCGAGGACTTGGAGCGACGGTCTCCGTTGCCGCCTGAGAAACCGAGCGTGGCGACACGGCGTTTACCGGAACCGAGAGCAAGTCCGTTCCCGTCGCTCCTAAGATCTGCTTCCGCTGCCGCGCGCCCTTTGATGAGCGCGGTCAGCGAGGCCACCATTTCATTCAATTCGCGGGCTTGCGCAGACAGTTCCTCGCCCGCGGAAGCCGCTTCTTCCGAATTCGCTGCTGTTGTTTGCGTTACCTTGTCCATCTGTGCAACCGCCGTCGAAATCTGATCGATGCCTTGCGCTTGTTCATTGCTACCCGCGGACACTTCGGCCATCAGCGTTGCGACCTTGCTGACCGAATCGGCGATCTGCTCGAGGATCGACGCGACTTCGTCGGAGGCCGCCACGCCGCGATCGGAGTTCTTCTTCGATTCGTCTATCAGGGCAGCGGTGTTCTTTGCCGCTTCCGCGCTGCGCTGCGCCAGGTTGCGTACTTCCTCGGCGACCACCGCAAAGCCTTTGCCTGCGTCGCCCGCCCGTGCCGCTTCCACCGCCGCATTCAGCGCCAGCAGATTCGTCTGGAACGCGATTTCGTCAATGGTCTTGATGATGCGCGCAGTCTCGTCGGACGATGACTTGATCTGGGCCACTGCTTCCATCATCCCCTTCATGGCCGCGCGGCCCTTGTCGGCGCCGTTGCGCGCTTCGATGGTCATCGCGTTGGCCTTGTTGGCGTTCTCCGCGTTCTGCCGGGTCATCGAAGTGAGTTCTTCGAGAGACGCGGAAGTTTCTTCCAGCGATGACGCTTGTTCGCTCGCGCCTTCCGCCATCGATTGGCTCGCCTGGGCTACTTGCTGTGAAGCGCTATTAACCTGCGCCGCGCCTTCGCGGAGATTGCCGATGATAATTGTGATCGCGCGCGTGATGCTGCGGGTGATGAGCAATGCCATTACAATGCCAATCGCCACGGAGATGCAGAATCCAATGATGATTTGGGTGGAAGCATCCGACACCGCCGCCGTCGCCACGCGAACCGTGTCGTCCATACCCATCTTCGCCGTACTCTGGGCCTGGTCGAGCACGGCTTGCGCAGCCTCGCCCCGTTTCGTCGAAATATCGGCGAGCTTCGTCATGGACCCGACAAGTTCTGTCATGGCTGTCTTGTATTCCATTCCGGCCGCATTGCACTCTTCGATGCGCTTTAGGTCCTCTTCCAGGTGCGTGATCGGCTTGAGGGATTCAAGCAACTTGGCGATTTCATCGAAGTTCTTCAGGGCCTCCTCAATCGACTTTGCATCGTTCAGGGCCTGGCCCTTCCACACGGCAATTCGAGTCTCATTGCCTTGGTCGATAATGTTGTTGACGATCGTGACCTTGTCTGCTCGCTGGACCAGCTTATCCGGCGTAATCGCCCCCGTCGTCGCTCCTGCTTGCGCCGTTGCGTCGCCTTCGGCCGCTTTGCCGGTCAGCTCCTCGCGCAGCTTTGCTTCCTGACCTGCCAGGAACGCGTAGCAGACGTCCATGTACTTCTTGGCAGCTTCATTCAATGTCTCGCGGTCCTTGGCGATTTGGTCGATGGTCTCCTTGGACTGCTTCGCCAATCCTTCGTACTCCAGCGCATGCTCCTCTGCAATCGATGCAGCCTCTTTCAGCTTCGCCAGTCGCGGAGTGCTGTCGCCCATCGCCTTCGCGTCGGTGAGATACTTCTTTACCGACTCGAGTTCGGTCGCGCCCTGATCCCAGAATTTCGGGTCGTAACTCAGCGCATACCCTCGCATGTTGTACATCGTCAGCAGTGAATGCCGCTCCACGTCGTTAGCGACTTGCACTTCGGGAATATTCTCGGTGGTCAAATACGTGATTTGCTGGCGTACCGAACCAATGTTCCACACGGCCAGACCGCCCAGAAATGCCATGAGGAGCATCAACGTGCCGAAACCGACGGCAATCTTCTTTCCAAGCGTAAGATTTGTGAACATGTCTTCTATTCTCCTTAACCGTTCGCTATCCCCGAACGTACTTGAACGCGGGCCAGTCCCAATTAGCTTTGACGATGGAGTGTCTACGCCTTGCCTTCTGCCGCTGCGACAATGGCCGCGCTAGACAGCGTGCGCTCCAAATCCAGTAATTCACACACTTTGTCGCCGACTTTCGCGATGCCTTTCAGGAAATCGATTTCCACCGAATCTCCAAAAGAAGGTGGTTCTTCGATTTGCTCTTCCGTGATGGCCAGCACTTCGGAGACCGAGTCGACTATGATTCCCGTCGTTGACGGAATACCGTCTTCGCGTTTGGTTTGCAGCACGATGATGCAGGTTCGCTCTGTGTCTTGCGCCGCTTCCAAACCAAACTTCAGCCGAAGGTCCACGACGGGGATCACTTTTCCGCGAAGGTTGATTACGCCCCGCACGTAGGCGGGCGTGTTGGGTACATGCGTCACCGGCAATATGCCGATGATCTCCTGGACTGTCAGGATTTCCAGTCCGTACGTTTCCTCCCCCAGGGTGAAGGTCAGATACTTGCCCGCCGCCCCGAACGAGCGCCCTGTAGTGGTTTTCGCGTCTGAATAGGTCATAATCGCTTTCTCCCTGTTTTGGGTACCCAACTACCTTCAGAACCGGTCACTCGTCCGCCGCTTTGGTATATGCCGCTGCTCGCCTGGGAGACGGACCGCCCGGACTGCAATTGCCTTCTTCCGTTTCAGAGCGCATCAGCTTGTCCACTATCGCCGCGACTTCGCCGAAGTCGTCCTCGACGCTTAGCACGAGGCTGGGATGAAAGATGTGTGCAATGGTGATGCTCTCGTGACCCATTTCAGGTAATACGACGACTACGCGGATACCTCGTAAGAACATGCTGTGGATCGCAAGCTGAACGAGATGCTCTTTGTCGCGCACGCGAATGATGGTGAGCATAATGTCGTCGAGTGGACCCAAAAGCCGTTCCAAGAGAGCTTTATCGGAGTCGAAGTATTCGACTCGATGATCAAGTCCCGCTTCGGAGAGGACCCCGCGCAAACGTCTGCTGACATGGTCGAGATCCTGATCCAGGAACAGGATTCGTGATCCCATAGCCGCATACCCCTTCGCGTCTATCCGCAGTCCGCAACCCATACGAGGCTTGGGGCAATAGCATTGGCGATGCCAGAAATCGCGGCTCAGAGTTAAGATAATTATTACGAAAGGTTTACGGGGTTTATTTGCGCCGAAGAAGGAAGACTAGATGGCTGATGAGGAGCGAGAATTATTGTGCGGCAATAAGGAAATTCTTGTTGCGCAATAAAAAGCGGCCTAATCGCCGGATGAATACTCGAAATACGATGCGTCAGCCGCCCTTGCGAGAGATTTCATATTGCTTGAGGAGGGCGTACAGCCTGGGTACGGAAAGCCCCGATATTTTGCAGGCCGCGTTAATGTTGCCTTCCGTCAGCGCCATTAAATCCTCCAGGTAACGCCGCTCTGCGGTCGCAATGGCGGCATCCCGCATTTCTTTCATCGCAGGCAATGACGCGGGTTTGGGCCGTACGTCAGGGGAGATGGCGACCTGGGGGACTTGGCCGTGGACGCCGTAGCGCGACATTTTCACCCGCAGTTCCGTCGGAAGGTGTTTGGGGAAGAGGACGTTGTCTTCGCGTGCATAGGCAAATACACGGTCCAACGCGTGAACCAGTTCCCGCACGTTTCCAGGCCAATCGTAGGCCGTGAGCATGCTGAAGAAGTCCGGAGAGAACCCCTTGGTCGCAACCCCGTGCTTTTCGCAGAGCATGTTCACATGGTGCATCGCAATGGCCCGAATATCCTCCTTCCGCTCTCGCAATGGAGGCACTTCGACAGTCAGCACGCGCAGACGAAACAGCAGATCCTGACGGAACTCACCAGCCCGGGCCATGGCCTCCAGGTCGCGATTGGTCGCCGCGATAAGCCGGAAATCGCTGGAAAATACTTCATGTCCGCCGACGGGCCTGAAGCAGTGTTCCTCCAATACGCGCAGAAAGGACTTCTGTAGTTGCAGCGGGAGCTCTCCGATTTCGTCCAGAAATAGCGTGCCGCCGTCTGCCTGCAACACGAGACCTTCTCGATCCGTGTTCGCCCCCGTGAACGCGCCCTTTACGTGTCCGAAGAGGATGCTCTCGACCAGTGTCTCGGGCAATGCGGCGCAGTCCACCACGACAAAACTCTTCTGCTTGCGCGCCCCATTCTCATGAATGGCAGACGCAATGAGTTCCTTGCCCGTGCCGGTCTCTCCGACAATCAACACGCTGGCGTCACTTTCCGCGGCCTGCGCCGCCGCTTCGAGACACAAACGCAAGCTGGGAGAATCGCCCACAATGGCGGACCGATTGAATAAACGGGTCTTCTTGGTTTGGCGTTCTCCGCGGTATTGAAGCGCCCGCACCAGGGGCAGGGTCATTTCCTGGCGCGTTGCCGACTTCTCAATATAGTCCCACGCGCCCGATCGGATTGCGAGCGATGCGCCATCCGCGTTGCCAGCCCCTGTAATGATGATGGTTTCCGGATGCGAGTGGGCTTGTTGCAGGAGTGGCAGGATTTCCAGGCCGTTGCCGTCGGGCAGATTCACGTCCAGATACAGCACGTCGTACGCGTGGGCACTCGCTGCCGACAATGCTTTGGCACAGGTTCCTACGGTGTCCGTGTCGTGCCCCAGACGTTCAACGGTGTGTGAAAGCACGCGAGCAAATGCCTCGTCATCGTCGACAATCAAGACTCGAGCCATTCGTTTACCACCCTCTCAACGCGCATTGCCGGCATGCTGAGATGCATGCTCGTGCGACACGCGTTCCGCAAACTGCCAATGAAGGCCGCCAGGAATCCAACCCCGTCGCAATCATGAGAATTCCTCAAATGGAGTGCGCAATGCAATGCGCATGCTTGCGCCGCTGCTGTGCGGCGCACGCAACCGCGATTTGAATCACGCACTTGAGCGCAGCGCTTTCTCAATGGCCTGCGCCATGACGGGCGTCAGTATCGGTTTCGAGAGCAAGGCTCGAATACCCGCTTCGTAAACGACCTCCTCCGAGACTTTCTCGCTGTATCCCGTGCAGAGGATGATGGGGATATCGGGCCGGATTTGGAGCATCTCGCGCGCCATGTCGATTCCTGTCAATTGGGGCATGGTTTGATCCGTGACCACGATGTCGAATGCGTCAGGAGACGCGCGAAACAAATCCAGGGCCTGTTGACTGTTCGTGGAACTCACGACGCGATAGTTGAGGCGAACCAGCGATCGCTCCCCAATGCTAATGATGGACGGCTCGTCGTCCACGAAGAGAACCAATTCGCCGTTTCCACTCGGACCGTCGTCGAGCAGCCAGGCGTCATCATCTGGCACGGTATCCGCGACTACGGGCAGGAGCATTTCAAACGTCGACCCACAAGACGGTTTGCTTGTTACCTTTATCTTTCCCCCATGGCGCTCCACGATTCCGTGAACCGCGGCCAATCCCATGCCGACCCCTTCACCCTTGGGCTTGGTTGTGAAATAGGGATCAAAGATCCGGCAGAGCAGGGCATCGTCCATTCCTACGCCGGTATCCTGTACGACAATGCTTGCATACGGGCATGACGTCTGAGGTTGACCGTCTCTGCACATAGGCTTCAGACCCAGCACGATGGAGAGCGTGCCCCCGTTTGCCCGCATGGCATCGCACGCGTTTGTGCTCAGATTCAAGAACGCCATGTGCATTTGGGCGGCATCTCCCTTGACCACCAGTGGCGAATCCGGAAGGCTCAATGCGATCTCGATATTCGCGGGTTGGGATGCCCGCATAAGCCGGGCGACGTCGGTTGCGATCGGCCTCAGATCAAGGGGTCTATGCTCTGCCGGTTTCCGTCTGCCGAACGCCAGAATCTGCTGAACAAGCCTTTTGGCGCGCCGTGTCGCGTTGAGCGCATCCGACAGAAACTCCCGAATTCCTGTCAGCGACTCGGGGAGGTCCTCCAGTGCCAGGTCGAGGTTTCCATCGATAGTTGCGAGGATGTTGTTGAAGTCATGACCGAATCCTCCCGCCAGTACGCCGATGGCTTCCATCTTCTCTGCGTGACGCCGATGCTCTTCGGCCAGTCTCCTTTCGGTCAGGTCTTCAACGGCTACCAGAATACAGTTGGGCGCCTTGCCGTCCTCCGAAAGGGAGCTTGCGGATACCTGTGCGAGGAAGGTGCGGTCTCCTTTGCCATTCAGCCGAGCTTCAAATGAAGCGCCACGGCGCTTACTGGCAAAGATGGGTTTAAGGTGTTTTCCGGCCAGGCCCGCGTCGTCCTGAAACACCAGTTGGTTCCATGTCAGTGCAAGGAGCTCTTCGCGCGTGTAGCCAAACGCGCGGCAGAACGCATCGTTCACGCTTCCCCATGCATAGTCAGTCGAGAGCACTGCCATGCCAACAGGCGACAGTTCGAAGATGCGCTTGGCCAACGTGTCGCTTACGGTGCTCGGTGAAGTGTCTGGCACGGATCGAATTGACTCCATGAAGATAAGACGCCGTCGCGGACCCCAGTCACACTCTTGAGTCCAAGAGTATCACGCCGCGTGTTCCTATGACTAGACCCTGCTACGGGAAATTGTTGGGGCGTCCGTGCCGATTTTGAGCCTACGGCCGAGAGGGCCGGTCTCGGATTCGGACCGAACCTGCCGAGTGGCAACGAAGAAGCGCCTCCGGACGAATCCGGAGGCGCTTTGGCAAACCAACTCGGGACGAAAGCGATTAACCCTTCGCGTACACCGCTTTCATATCGTCGAGCGACATCTGCTTGTAGTCCCCAGCATGTCCAGCCTGGCCGAATGCGCGCATGCGGTCAAGATAAACCTGCTTCGCGGCTTCGCGCGCAGGTCCGAGCCAATCGCGCGGGTCGAACTTCGCCGGCGTCTCGACGAACACCTTACGCACCGCGCCGGTCATCGCCAAGCGGCTGTCCGTATCGACGTTAATTTTGCGCACGCCGTGACGGATACCATCCTGGATCTGCTCGACCGGAATGCCGAAGGTTCCCGGCATCTTGCCGCCGTACTGATTGATGATGTCGACGAGTTCCTTCGGAACGCTCGACGAACCGTGCATAACCATGTGGCAATTCGGCATACGCTTGTGGATCTCGTGAATACGGTCCATGGCGAGGGCCGGGGGCAGCACTTCGCCCGTCTTGGGATCGACACGGCCGGACTTATACGCGCCGTGGCTCGTGCCGATAGCGACGGCAAGCGCATCCACGCCCGTCAACTTCACGAAGTCTTCCGCCTGAGCCGGGTCGGTCAGGTGGTCGTTCACTTCTTCGGCGGAGAGGCCCGCGCCGTGGCCGTCTTCGATGCCGCCAAGGCAACCCAACTCGCCTTCGACGGTGACGCCGTACTTGTGCGCCATGTCGACAACGGCCTTCGTGACCTCGACGTTCTTCTCGTAGCTGTTCGGCGTCTTGCCGTCTTCCGCAAGGGAACCGTCCATCATCACGCTGGTGAACCCAAGCTCAATGGCCTGCTCGCAGGTCTTGATGCTGTTGCCGTGATCAAGGTGCATCGAAACCGGGATGTTCGGATATTCGATGACAGCCGCTTCCATAAGCTTCTTGAGGTAGATCATGCGGCTGTACTTCAAGGCGCCGCGGCTTGCCTGGATAATCACGGGGCTGTTCGTCTCGTTCGCAGCTTCCATGATCGCCTGGATCTGTTCCATATTGTTAACGTTGAACGCGCCGACGCCGTAACCGCCCTTTGCGGCCTCGTCCAGGATTTGACGCATGGGTACCAATGGCATGGGGTGAATCCTCCTAAGTATGGCTTTGCGGGCGATCCCCCTGGTCCTTGCACCCGCTCGTGCTCGTGGGATAATCGGGACGGAATACTATAGCATTTGCCCGGCAATCGACGCAAAAGCGGTGTTCCGCCCGCGATTGTTGTGTTAAGATGATCGTCTATCCGTCGGCAGAGGAATACCCCCGTGCGCCGGTCTGTTGAGCTATGTAGACCAACCAGGAGGTTCCATGAAGATCATTCTCGCCCGGCCCCGTGGATTCTGCGCGGGCGTCGAACGTGCCATTCGTTGCGTCGAGCAGGCGCTTGAACGCTACGGCGCGCCGGTTTACGTGTTGAACGACATCGTTCACAACGCCCATGTTGTCAACGATTTAAAGGCGAAAGGGGCCGTATTCGTCAAAGAAATCAACGATGTCCCTGAAGGCGCTCACCTCTTGTTTAGCGCCCACGGCGTCTCTCCGGACCGTTACGCCCACGCCGACAAGTACCAAATGCAGGTCATCGACGCAACGTGCCCCCTCGTGGAGAAAGTGCACAACGAGGCACGGCGCTTCGCTTCCAAGGACTACACCATCATCCTTATCGGCGAGGACGGCCACGATGAAACCGTCGGCACCATGGGCTGGGCGCCGAAGAACATCCGCCTCGTGTTTACCGACGAAGACGTCGAGCGCCTCGAAGTGCCCAATCCCGACCATGTCTCCTACATCACGCAGACCACGCTGAGTGTCGAAGACTGCGAACGCGTCATCAACGCGCTCCGCAGGAAATTTCCGAAGATCCAGGGTCCGCCCAAGGCCGATATCTGCTATGCGACGACCAATCGACAGGCTGCCGTGAACGCCTTGTCGCCGCAGGTCGATTTGGTGCTCGTCGTGGGCGACCGCGAGAGCGCCAATTCGAATCGCCTGGCTGAGATTTGCCACGCCAAAGGCAAACCCGCGCACCTCATCAGTTCCGCCGACATGATCGATGAAGAATGGCTCGAAGGCGTCAACGCGATCCTGCTTACGGCAGGCGCTTCCGCTCCCGAGACGCTCGTGCAAGGCGTTATCGCCTACTTCCGCGCACGTGGCCCGCTCGAAGTCGTGGAAAGCGAAATCATCACCGAAGACGTGCATTTCAAACTCCCCGCCGCGCTGGCCACAGCGAAGTAGCGCAGCGGCGAAAAACGTGTGGCAGGCATCTTGCCTGCCTCTTTTTTATTTCCAAAATGGCAGGCAGGATGCCTGCCACACTTTCAATAACGTTCTTCTCTTTCGTAGTACCCGGACTCCGATTCTTCGCGCCGCGCTACCCATCGAGTGGCCCAAACGCGCTATCATGGCGACATATAGGCAGACCATGAAATTAAGGAGGTTCTGCCATGAGTGCCACTTTGGATTCGGCTTGGGTCCGTTGGGTTAGCCGGCGCGAGCCGCAAGCTTTTGAAGAGTTGGTTCGTCAATACGCGGCCATGGTGTATGGCACCTGCTTGCGCGTGTTGCGTAATCCCACCGATGCGGAAGATGTCGCTCAAGAGTGTTTTGAGGAGTTGGTCCGCAAACCCGACTTATCCGGCGTGCGCGTTCCGGGCGCGTGGCTGCACGGTACGGCCACCTACCGTTCGCTTACGCGCCTTCGCTCCGATGAACGCCGCAAACAACGCGAGATCGCCTATGCCGAGGATCTCGCCTCAACGACCCCGCCGACGCGGGAGGAGTTGGCGGATTGTGTTGACGAGTGCATCGCCGAACTGCCGGAAGAAACACGCTTCCTGTTGGTGCAGTATTTCCTCTGCGGACGTACGCAGCATGACATCGCGCGTGAACTGGGCATTCCGCGCCGAACCCTGGGGCATCGTATCGAATCCGGGCTGAATCTGCTCGGAGCCGCCATGCGCAAGCGCGGAGTCGTGGTCGAAGCGGTTGTGCTGACGGGACTACTCGCAGCGCTATCATCCTCGGCATCCGCCGCGCCACAGACCTTGATGGCCGCGCTGGGCAAACTGGCCATGGCGCAAAGCGTGCGTTCCGCGGCAATGCCCGCGGCGGCCTCGTCGTCCATGCTGGCGTCGCTCAAGCTGCCCGCGATCATCGCGGCATTGTGCATCGTGGCTCTTGCGGGGGTCTTGGGGTATACGTACAAGAGCGCGCCGCAAGCTACTGACATATCAACGAACGCAGCAACCGCCTCGGGCGGCATTTCTAATACGCGGAACACGGACACACCAGCCTCTACCGCGACGGCACCGCAAGCGGAAAAGGCTGCGGAACCGGCTGCGCCAACCGCCGAGCTTTCGAACGTAACCGTATCGGGTTTTGCCGTGGACGAAGACAACCTGCCTGCAACCGATGTGCGGATTGGCCTGCAACGAAAGGGTCTGTTCGGCCCGACCGCGGAAAACGCCGTGCCGGTTGATGGCGAAGGCAAGTTCGTTTGGACCGGCCCGCTTCCGGAGACCTACGAGGGAAATCCTCCCGGCGAGTACACGCTCTATTACTGCTCGGACACCGTTGCGAACGCAGACCGTTCCAACCTCATCTATGGCCGCATGCAGATACTGGCCGTCGAGTCTCCCTCGCTCAAGTTGACTCCCGGACAGAGCGCCGAAGGGGTCAGGGTCGTCGTGCCGTCAAAACGCTACGCCATTGAGGGCAAGGTGTGCGACGCGCAAGGCAAAGGCATTGCGGGCGTTGGTCTTACGATATTCTCGGGACTTCCCAACGGCCAGACCCTCTCCGATGGACAAGGCAACTTCCGATTTGCCCGGCTCTACCCCTATGGCGCTTTGAATCCCAAGGCCGTAGGCGACCACCCCAACGAGTGGTTCTCAATTAACGTTACCCATCCGGACTACGACACGCCCGGCGACGTCAATGTCCGATTGGGCGCGAAAAACGTACAAATCGTCCTGCCCGAAAAGAAGCGCGGATGGATTTCCGGCACGGTGGTAGATGAAAAGACCGGCGCCCCGCTCGTCGGAACCAAAGTGTGGGTGAGCAAGGTACTGCGCAGCGATGGCGTGGACATGTATTGGAGCAGTGAAGAAAGCGGGGAATTCCTCGAAAACGGCAAATTCACGTTGAAGGACATTCCCGAGGGCAAAGCCGAAGTGTGGGCCTCCGCACCGGGATGCGGGCCCGTCTGCGAAAACGTGGATGTCCAGACGGGTCAAGGCACAGAAGGCATCGCGCTTGTGCTGAACAAGGGCGGCAAGGTCGTGTTCTCTCTTGGGGACATTCCCGAGGGGTGTCCGGCTCAACTTGAATACGCCTACGCCTATCAGCCCGAGAAGGACGCGACCATCAACTTCAGAGGCAAGGACCAAGATAATGGAAGCTACACCATCGACCTTGCTCCCGGCCAATACACCGTGGTCGCCGTCGTGCAGGTTTACGGACGTTACTGCTATGCGCAACAAGTGACCGTCGAAAGCGGCGAGACACTGAATCTTGAAGCCGGCCCGGTTGGTTTGGCTCGCGTAAAAGGGACGATCACGCCGCCCCCAGGCAATCCGCGGTTGTCGTTTGTGCTGCGCTTTGGCGAGCAGACCACGCCCGTGTCCCAGAAGTATGCGAACACGTTTCCGTATCGTAAAGGCGGCTGGTACTTGGACCTCGTGAAGGACGGCATTTTCGCGTGCGCTCACTGCAAGACGGACTACGAACTCGGTTGGCTGCAACCGGGCACGTATACACTGACGATTCTCTCGTTCGACGACGTAACGGAAGAATTTACGCAGACTTCAAAGACGTTCACGCTGGGCGAAAACGAGGAATCCACGCTGGACATAGCCTTCTGATTCGCAACCACGGGCAATGTCCGATCTCGCATGGTGCACAGGCGTCCCCAGGCGCTTGTGCACCGTGCTTTCGATAATCTCCTCGCTACGCCAATTCCGGTGAAACGGCCCATTTCCGTGCCGTCTTTGACTTGAACCGTTCGCGGCGAGCGTTGTTGGTGTCCCAGGGGTTCCCTTCGGAGGGCGTATCGCGCCCGCGAGAAAGATGAGTCCCGCCAAGGCGGACTGGGCGAATTGTTCGTGGCACTATGTTTGACTTGTCTTTCCGGTTTATGGCATATTCTGCGGGATTGAAAAGAGGAACGAGAAAGCGGCCCAAAAGGGGCATCAAGCCGGGTCACACACGCTGGTGCCTGCCTTAGACCGGTTCAAATTGCCCGGTTGGGGGACAGGGCGATAGACGCCCTACAAGGGGTTTGCCTTCCACAACTTTGACCTCATGTCAGTGAACTCGTTTCCCGCACCGTGCCGAAGAGAGGCATGGGACCCAGGGGGGCGGGAAATCTCTATAGATTCGGCTGGCGCAGCCGAACCAGAACGCGAAAGGACTCTACGCTATGGCTACCAAAATCGGCATCAACGGGTTTGGCCGCATCGGTCGCAACGTCTTCAAGTTGTTGCTCGAGACGCCGGGATTCGAGGTCGCGGCCATCAATGACCTCACCGACGCAAAGACGCTCGCGCATTTGCTGAAGTACGACAGCGTCAACGGGCCGTTCAAGGGCACCGTTGAAGTGAAGGACGATACGATCGTCGTCAACGGCAAAGCGATCAAGATCACGAGCGAGAAAGACCCCGCCAATCTTCCGTGGGGAGCCTTGGGCGTAGACCTCGTCGTCGAATCGACCGGCGTGTTCACCTCGAAAGAGAAGTGCCTCCTTCACGTCCAAGCGGGCGCGAAGAAAGTCCTTCTTACCGTGCCGCCGAAGGATGCCGTCGACGCCATCATCGTGATGGGCGTGAACGATGACACCCTGAAGCCGACCGACCAGGTCGTCTCGAATGCGAGCTGCACGACGAACTGCCTTGCCCCGATGGCGAAAGTCCTTCACGAGAACTTCGGCATCAAGCGCGGCTGGATGACCACGATCCACGCGTATACGAACGACCAGCGCGTGCTCGACATGCCGCACAAGGATCTTCGCCGCGCCCGTGCCGCCGCTGCCAACATCATCCCGACGACGACGGGCGCTGCCCGCGCGGTCGGCAAGGTGCTTCCCGCCCTCGCCGGCAAGTTGGATGGTATTGCGATGCGCGTCCCCGTACCCGACGGTTCGGTGACGGACCTTGCGGTCGAGCTCGAAAAGCCGGCCACGAAGGAAGAAATCAATGCCGCTATCAAGAAGGCCGCCGAAGGTCCCTTGAAGGGCATTCTCCAGTACTGTGAAGATCCGATCGTGTCGAGCGACATCATCGGCAACAGCAATTCCAGCATCTTCGACGCGGCTCTGACCGGCGTCATGGACGGCAACTTTGCGAAAGTCGTGTCCTGGTATGACAACGAGTGGGGTTATTCCTGCCGTTGCATCGACCTGCTGAAGAAGATGGCCTAACGATTTCAGCGGCCCCGCCGGAGGGTCTGGCGGGGCCGCTTTCGTTATGACTCGGAAGTGAGAACGGGCTTATGAACAAGCTGACAATTCAAGACCTCGATGTAAAAGGCAAACGCGTCCTCATGCGCGTGGACTTCAACGTGCCGCAGAATGCGGACGGAACGGTCCGCGACGATACCCGCATCCGCGCCGCGCTTCAGAGCATCAACTACGTCCGCGAAAACGGCGGCAAGCTGATCCTGATGTCGCACCTGGGCCGCCCGGGCAAGCCCGAGAAGGCCGAGACCGAGGAAGAGAAGCAGAAGATCATCAAGAAGAACGCCCTGCTCAACATGGGTCCCATTGCGGATCGCCTGCGCGAGTTGGTCGGCGGCAATGTGAAGAAGCTCGATTCGCTCGTCGGTCCCGACGTTGAAGCGGCCGTCGCGGCCATGCAACCCGGCGACATCATCGTTTTGGAAAACACCCGGTATCACAAGGGCGAGACCAAGAACGACGAAACCCTTTCGCAGGAATTGGCGAAACTTGGCGATGTGTACGTCAGCGATGCGTTCGGCAGCGTACACCGCGCCCATTCGTCCACCGAAGGCGTCTGCAAGTTCATCAAGCAAAGCGCCGCGGGGTACCTCGTTGCGAAAGAAATGCAGTATTTCACCAAAGTATTGAACAACCCCGATCGTCCCCTCGTGGCGATCCTCGGCGGGGCCAAGGTTTCCGACAAGATTACCGTCATCGAGAACCTGCTCAACCTCGTCAACACGCTGATCATCGGCGGCGGCATGGCCTATACCTTCATGAAGGCGCAGGGCTATGAAATCGGCGATTCGCTCCTGGACGAAGGCGGCATCGAAGTGGCCAAGACCGTCCTCGCAAAAGCGAAGGAAAAAGGCGTAGAATTGCTTCTTCCGGTCGACACCGTGGTCGCCGATGCCTTCTCGAACGACGCCAACACGAAGATCGTGGGCTTGGGCGGCATCGAAAAGGGCTGGCAAGGCCTCGATATCGGTCCGAAGACCATCGAACTCTTCAGCGACGCCATCAAGCGTTCGAAGACCGTGGTATGGAACGGCCCGCTTGGAGTGTTTGAAATGGAGAAGTTCGGCACGGGCACGAGGTCCATTGCCGACTTGTTGGCCACATCCCCCGCGATTACGAGCGTGATTGGCGGCGGCGATACGGCGGCGGCTGTCACGCAGTACGGCCTTGCGGACAAGATGTCCCACGTGTCGACCGGTGGCGGCGCATCGCTGGAGATGCTGGAAGGCAAGGTTCTTCCGGGTCTCGCGTCATTGACAGATAAATAACGGGCTGCGTCCCTGGCACTGCCGGGGGCGCGCTTCATGTTAGATTTTGCGCCGAATGGTTCGGCGCTGTATGCAGATAGCCGGTTCTCGGGCGTGCAATTCACCACTGCCGAGCTGGGATCCGGCCGAATGAAAGGAACAGGTGAAATGTCGACATTGCAGAAAGACCGCAAGACCCAAATCATCAAAGACCATGGTAAGCACGAAGGCGACACCGGCTCCGCCGAAGTCCAGATCGCGTTGCTGACCGCCCGAATCAACGACCTCACCGAGCACTTCAAGTCGCACCCCAAGGACTTTGCCGGCCGTCGCGGGCTGCTCAAGCTCGTCGGACAGCGCCGCAACTTGCTCAACTACGTCCGGGCTTCCGATATGGAGCGCTACCGCTCGATCGTCAAGGCCCTCGGTCTGCGTAAGTAATGCCGTCCAAATGACAACCACGGCGTGTGCGTTCGCAATGCGGATGCACACGCCGTTCACGCTATTAACAAGGAGTGTTCACATAGAGAACGAAATGAAGGAACGTTGTGGGAGACGTTCCGCCAAAGAATGGAGAAAAGAAAGAACATGATTGAACGTCTCTCAGTGACCGTCGGTTCCACCGAGATAACGCTGGAAACCGGACGGATCGCCAAGCAGGCCCAGGGGGCCGTCTTGGTTACCTGTGGCGACACCATGGTGCTCTCGGCGATATGCGTCGCCAACGACACCAAAGAAGGACAGGACTTCTTCCCACTCACCGTAGACTACCGCGAAAAGAGTTCCGCGGCAGGCAAGATTCCGGGCAATTTCTTCCGGCGTGAAGGCCGCCCCACTGAACGCGAAGTGTTGGTTTGCCGTTTGACCGACCGTCCGCTTCGCCCTCTCTTCCCGAAGGGATTCGTAAACGAGGTGCAGGTGTTTTCGACCGTCTACTCGACGGACAACGAAAACAACCCCGCCATCCTTTCGATTATCGGGGCATCCGCCGCGCTTCACATTTCGAAGGTCCCCTTCCTGGGCCCGATTGGCGCGGTACAGGTGGCCTTGATCGACGGCGAACTTGTCGTGAATCCGCCCATGTCCAAGATGCTGGAAAGCGAACTCGATCTGATGATCGCTGGCACCAGCGAAGCCATCACCATGGTGGAAGGTGGAGCCAAGGAGCTCTCCGAAGAGAAGATGCTCGAAGCGCTCGAGTTCGGCCACCAGCACATCAAGAAGATCTGCCAGGCCATCGAGGATTTCCGCGCGAAGGTCGGCGTCGAAAAGATGACCTTCGAGCCACCGAAGACCGACGAAGAAGTCGTCGCCGACGTGGAGGCCCTGGCCGGTCCTGGCCTGAAGGCGTTGCTTGAACCCACGGACAAGCATTCTCATGCTGATGGGTTGGACGCACTCGGCAAGGAAGTCCACGCCAAACTTGCGGAAAAATACGGCGAGGAATCGTATGCCCTCCGCAAAGGCGATATTACCGCCGCGTTCGACGCGCTCGAAAAACGAATCATGCGCGAGAACGTAATCAAGACCCACACGCGTTTGGATGGCCGCGATTTGACGACCGTCCGGCCAATCACCATCGAAGTGGGGCTTCTGCCGCGCGCGCACGGCTCCGTGCTCTTTACGCGCGGCGAAACGCAGGCGCTCGTGACCACGACGCTCGGTACGAGCCGCGACGAACAGCGCCTCGACGAACTGACCGGGGAAGAGTTCAAGCGGTTCATGCTGCACTACAACTTCCCGAGCTGGTCCGTGGGCGAAGTGCGCCGCATTTCGGGCCCGGGCCGTCGTGAGATCGGTCACGGTAAACTCGCTGAGCGCGCCCTTGAAGGCATGGTGCCGGTCGAGGAAAACGGCAACGGCGAATTCCCGTACACCGTTCGTATCGTATCCGACATCACCGAAAGCAATGGTTCCAGCTCGATGGCAACCGTCTGCGGCGGTACGTTGAGCCTCATGGACGCGGGCGTACCGATCAAAGCGCCGGTCGCCGGTATTGCGATGGGCTTGATCAAAGAAGGCGACGAGGCGTGTGTCCTCTCCGATATCCTCGGGGCGGAAGATCACCTCGGCGACATGGACTTCAAGGTTTGCGGCACGCGCAACGGCATCACCGCGTTCCAGATGGACTGCAAGGTGATGGGCGTACCCCGCGAACTCATGAGCAAGGCCCTTCACCAGGCGCGCGATGGCCGCTTGCACATCCTCGGTAAGATGGATGAAGCGCTGTCCGCCCCGCGCGAAGAAATCTCGCAGTACGCGCCGCGAATCATCTCCATTTCGATTAATCCCGACAAGATCCGCGATGTGATCGGACCGGGCGGAAAGGTGATTCGCGAGATCCAACGCACATCCGGCGCGGAGATCGAGATCGAAGACGACGGTACAGTCAATGTCGCGGCAGTGGACGCCGAAGCCGCTAATGCCGCTATCGAGATGATCCGCAGCATCGTTGCGGAACCGGAAGTCGGCCAGATCTATGCCGGCAAAGTCACGCGCATTATGCCGTTCGGCGCGTTTGTCGCGGTGCTTGGCGGCAAAGAAGGCTTGGTGCACATCTCCGAGTTGGCCACGACGCACGTGCGCAACGTGACCGACGTGGTGCAAATCGGCGACGAGGTGCGCGTCAAAGTCATCGAAATCGACAAGCTCGGCCGCGTGAATCTCTCCAAGGTTCAAGCGGACCTTGACCTCGGTCTCATCACCGAGGAAGAGTACGAAGCGCGCGAGCACTCGGGCGGTGACCGTGACCGTGGTGGAGACCGCGGTGGAGATCGCGGCGGAGACCGTGGCGGACGCGGCGGAGACAGAGGCCGCGGCGGACACCGAGGCGGTGATCGCGGTGGACGTGGCGGCGACCGTGGTGGCCGCGACCGTGATCGTGGACGCCGGTAATCCAACTTAAATCGAATGGCGCTTCCTTCGGGGGGCGCCATTCGTGTATCTGCTCAAAATCATTGCATAATACGGACCGCACTCCCCAGGCCCGCAATTTGCACCGGCGCAACTGAGCGCCGATGCAAATTGCTGAAGTGTAAGACGTTGAGGTTATGCCATGAGGATTTCTAGCGAACACACACTGTTTGTGGAGAACTGTCATTATTTTCGCTGCAAGTCTGGCAAACACATCGGTTACGTCTAGCCTCGTATGTGTTCGCCAGAAATCCGGACCAGGAGGAATCCATGCCCGAGACCCTTCCATATGCCAACGGCGCCGTGACGATGAAGCGCTTACCCAACGGCCTCACGGTCTTGATGGAGCCTTTGCCTTACCTTCGTTCGGCATCGATCGGCGTGTGGATCAAGGCCGGTTCCGCCAACGAGAATGCGAAGCAGGCCGGCATCTCGCACTTTCTCGAACACCTGTTTTTCAAAGGCACAAAGACGCGCACGACGCGCCAAGTGATGGAGGCGGTCGAGTCCAAGGGCGGCCACCTCAATGCATTCACTTCGCGCGATTACACGTGCCTCTACGCGAAGATGCTCAGCGATCACGTCGACCGCGGTATCGAGATTTTGGCGGACATCACCAAGAACTCCTTGTTCAACGATTTCGAGAAGGAACGCAACGTCGTCCTTGAAGAGATTGCGAGCATCGAAGATGTCCCTGAAGATCACGTACACGACATCTTCACCGAATTCATTTGGCCCGACCATCCGCTGGGCCGCCCTGTCACGGGGTACATCGAGACGTTGACCGCGATGACCGTCGACGACGTGCGCGACTATTACGCGACCTGGTACCGGCCGGAGAACATGATCGTGTCCATAGCCGGGTCGTTTGACGAACAAGCGGTCCTGCGTCAAGTCCAAGACGAGTTCGAGCCCGTGGAGCCTGGCTCGGTGCCGCCCATCGCGGGACCCGCGACCTGCGCCGCTGGCACACGCATCGAAGACAGCGACATCGGCCAGCATCACGTATGTTTCGGCTTTCCCGGCCCGGGTGTTCACGACGATACGCGCTATGCCTACAACCTGCTCAGCAACGCGCTTGGCGGCGGCTCGACTTCTCGCTTGTTCGACAAGATTCGCGAGGAAGCGGGACTTGCCTATTCGATCTACACCTTCAACTCGCATCACTGGCATTCCGGCCACATGGGCGTCTATGCAGCCGTCGCGCCGGAGAACCTGAATCAGTGCCTCGATCTCTGCGCGGGCGAAATCAAGCGCATCTGCGACGAGCCAGTATCGGAAGACGAGCTTTCACTGAATCGTGAACAGATCAAAGGCAATATGCTGATGAGTCTTGAGAGCACGTTCAACCGGATGACGCGCATGGCGAAATCGGTCATGTACTACGGCCGCGTGGTCGGTGTCGACGAAGTCATCGCCCGTATCGACGCCATCACGGCCGACCAAGTGCTGCGCGCGGCTCGCGAGTGCCTCTCCGCAGACAAGTGCGCCATGATTGTGCTCGGTCCCGCAAAAGACGCCAATGTCAAAGGACTGCCTCTATGACCCGTGCCGTTGAAGTCGCCATTACCCGTGAACCGGGAACCGACGATATTCCGCTGCCCGCCTACGAAACCGAGCATGCCGCGGGCATGGATGTCCGCGCCTCCGTGACGGAACCGCTCACACTTGCTCCTGGCCAGCGTGCTCTCGTTCCCACGGGCTTGCGCATTGCTCTGCCCGAAGGTTACGAAGCGCAGATCCGTCCGCGCAGCGGACTCGCTATCAAGCACGGCATCTCGCTGCTGAATAGCCCCGGCACGATCGATGCCGATTACCGCGGCGAGATCCGCATCATCATCGCCAACCTTGGACAAGAACCCTTCACCATCGCTCGCGGCGACCGCATCGCTCAGATGATTGTTGCCCCCGTCACCAAAGTCGAATGGCGTTCCGTCGACTCGCTGGACGAGACCAAGCGCGGCGAAGGCGGCTTCGGCCACACGGGACGGTGATACGCATGCATTTCTCGTTGTTCTGGCCCGATACGGACTATTCAAGACTGAACTCCAATTGTCATTCTGAGCGCAGCGAAGAATCTGGAACAAAATGCCCCTTTGTTATTGCCAGATTCTTCGCTGCGCTCAGAATGACAGTGTTCCGTCTTGTTTACATGGCATCGCGGATACTGTTTCGCCGAATTCGAGTTGTGGCACATTCTCTGTATTCAAGTCACCGATGGGTTGCACCATGTTAGTAACCATTGCCTCAATTATCTTGTCTTACGTCCTCGGTTCCATCCCCACCGGCCTATGGCTCGGTCAATGGCTGCGGGGAATCGATATTCGCGAACACGGCAGCAAGAACATCGGCGCCACCAACACGCTTCGTGTGCTCGGTAAAGGACTCGGCGCAGCCGCCCTCGCGGGCGATGCCGCCAAAGGCATCATCCCTGTTCTGCTCGTCGCGCGTCTCAGCGATTGGCCTTATGCGCCCGTGGCCTGCGGAATCGCCGCCATCGTGGGCCATCTCGCATCCGTGTTTCTCAAGTTCAAAGGCGGCAAAGGCGTCGCCACCAGCATGGGCGTGTTCCTTGCCCTCGCACCGATTCCCATTCTCATCGCGACCGCGATCTTCGCGACGGTCGTCGGCGCAACGCGCATGGTCAGCGCCGGTTCCATCTCCGCGGCCATTGCGCTCACGATCACTGTTTTTGCCCTTCCTCCCCACTGGGCCACCGCGCCGACCCATCTCTTTCCCGATGTATGGACCCTGCGCGTAGTCGTGGCCATTCTTGCGGCACTTATTGTCATCAAACACCGCAGCAACATCCAACGCATCCTTACAGGAACTGAGAACCGCTTCTGACCACATGCTCTCTCTACGTTCTGTTGGCAGATAGTCTGCCCAGCTTCTTCCGTCTGTCCCTCTATTGTGCTCCAATTTGAGCTGCGCGTCTGTGACCAAAATGAGCAATAGAAGACGATGCCGCCCAAGACGAGCTACGCGCGTTGCTGATGTGACACGTGACTCTTTGAGACGAACGCTATCTCTCGAAGCCTATGTGCGCGGTCATTGACGAGCAAATAGGCCTCAAACCTCCGGAACTCCAGGCATCACGTGGTGGACTTGTTCCCGCTGAACACCCCGACCATTTGTTTGGCCGCCGCACCATGCCGTAACATAACCGTCTTCACAGGAGGCTGCGGACATGAAAGAACTCACCTTGATTCTGGCACTTTGTTGCATGGCGTTGCCGAGCTTGGCCAATGGCGCAATCCCCCTGAAGGTGGGCGTCGCGCGCGTCAGCATCAATCCCATGGAGGCGAATATCCCCACGCAACTCGGTGGATACGGCGCGCGTGAAGGCAAGCCAGCAATCGGCACCCTCGACACGATCTACGGAAAGGTGTTGCTCTTCGATAATGCGGGCGAAAAATCCGCACTCGTAACCGTCGATATTTGCAGCGTGCCTATTTGCCTCGTCGAAGAGACGCTCGCCAAAGCCAAGATCGACGGTCTCACGCTCGATCGCACGCTCATGACCGCCAGCCATTCGCATACGGGCCTGGAAGGGTACGCGCTTGACCGCCGTAATGTCGCAAACAATCCCAACATCGGTATCTTCAGCGAACCCATGCTCAACTTCGTAACCGATCGACTGGCCGAAGGGCTTCGCCAGGCCAACGCTGCGCTCCAACCGGTGAAAGCGGGATCCGCGGCCGTTGACCTGCCAAACATGAACCGTAATCGCAGGAACAGCAATCCGCTCGATCAGCAGATGACCGTGTTGCGCCTCGACACAGCCAGCGGCGCGCCCTTGGCGGTGCTCGTCAACTACACGGCCCACGGAACCTTCGTGGATGAAACCGACATGTTGGTATCCGGCGAGTGGGCGGGAAGCATGCAGCGCACTGTTGAAGACTTGATGGGCGGCGGCGTGACGTGCCTGTACACCAACGGCGCGGAAGGCGACGTGTCCCCGCGCGGTGCGGACGCGGGCAGCCACTATGAGAAGGCCTACAACTACGGACGCAAGGTGGGCATTGCGGCCTCGCGTCTGGCGGAAGCCATCCCCTCGGAAGAGGTAACCGCGTTTGCAGTCCAGAACGTGTGGGTAACGTTGCCGGAGCGCAAGGCCGCTCCCGATTTCACCAAGATCGCTGGTGACGAATACAAGGTTACGCAAGAAGAAATAGACATGATGGTGAAGATCCTCTTCCCGGAGAAAGCGCCTCTCTTCACGGTGCGCGTGAACGATTTCCAGCTCGTATCGTTCCCGGGCGAACCCATCAGCGAGATCGGACTGAAAGTAAAGGACACTCTCCACGCAGCGGGCATCGAAAATCCCTGCGTCGCGGCCCTTACGACCGACCAGATTGGTTACATCCTGACCAAAGACGAATACGCCAAGAGCGGCTACGAAGTTACCGCGTCCTTCTACGGAGACAGCCTCGGCGTGTTGCTCACGGACGAAGCCTGCAAACTGGCGACGGCGGTGGCCGCAAAGTAGTCACGCAGAGCCGACAGGGCCCGCGACGTTGTGCGGTCGACACAGGAGTTTCGTAAACTCCGTGCGACTCAGCGCCTCCCCGCGAGAATTCTTGCTCTTACCAACTGTACTGCGGGATCTTCATCAGTTCCCCGTCTTTCAATGCGGACTGATGGGCGACGATCCCCGCCACAGTCATGTTGAGCGCGTGGGCGACGTGCACCAGCGGACGGCGCTCTTGAAGTATCGACGTGACGAACTCTTCGCAGAGGTATCCGTGCGAGCCGCCGTGACCTCCGGGGATTACGTTGGGCGGCAGTGGCGGCTTCACGATGTCCACCTTGGAAATGTCCTCCAACCCCTCGTACTTGGTGCCCGTCATAGATCCCTTCTCGCCGCGCACACGTCCCACTTCGCCACCCAGACCAGGCGTGTCCTTGCTCATGGTCATGCGAGACATGCCGCCTTCGCTCGTTCGGAGCAACGCCACTTCCGTTCCAAATGGATTCTTGTATTGATTGTTTCCCGGCTCCAAGTGCTCGATCTTGCTGGGCATTCCGAAGCATGAGACTTCCGTGAAGCTCCCGCCGCTCACGCAGGTGTAATACGCCGTGGAATGCGTCGGATACCATAGCGGAGGACACCCGATGCGCCAACCCTTGTACGAGTCGATGGGCGTGTCGACGTAGTGGTAATACTCGCCCTCGGAGTAGACAAGCTTCCCGAAACCGCCCGCGTTGTACACCGCGCGCATCGCATAACAGTCGTCGCGAAACGCGCTCGTCTCGAACATCATGTAGTTGAGTCCCGACGACTTCACGGCCTCGAACAACTTGTCGGCATCCTCGAGATTGCCGAATACCGCGGGCACGGCCGTCGCCACATGCTTGCCGTGTTTGAGCACTTCGATACAGTGACGGCAATGGCTGGGCGCGTCGGTCGCGACGAACACCGCTTCGATGGCCGGATCTTTCACAAGCTCTTCCAGCGACGGATAGGTCTTGTCGCAGTAACAGAGCTTGGTCATCTCCTGGCATCGCTCGGGGATGAGATCGCTCACGGCGACTACTTCGACATTCGGATGGTCCTGGATGCAGAACGCGGGCCCGAAACGGCACACGCCGTTGCCCACAATCCCAAACTTAATCTTGCGATCGCTGATCGGCTCCCACTTTTTATCCGCTGCCGCATTGGTTGCGGTTTCGTCAAAACCCTGAATCTTCTTTTCTTCCGCCGCGGCGGCGGTACGCATCGTGGCCAACGCGCCAGCGGCCGTGGCGCCCTTGATAAATGAACGGCGAGTGACTGTGTGTTTCATGACGTCCCCCCTCATGGATGTTGAACACAAAAACGATACTCCAAATCCGTACCCACTGCCAACTTGCAGCACTTCAAGGAGTTACGACGCAAGTGCGCATGAGGTATACTATAGTAAGGGTGACCGCACTGACGCTTGCGCTGCTAGCGCGACGCATTGTGGCCTCCGAAAGATTATGTGAATCAGGCACCAAACGGGACTGACAAGGCCCTCCGCGAGACTTCGTGGCTGGCGTTGTCGGTCCCTTCATTCTTGTATGCCGCAACGTCGATGAGAATAGGAGTGGAATGCCATGGCAAAACGAAAAATCTACATCACCACACAGGATCGAGCCCGTATTGAGAGTCTCCTGTGCGAATTGCCGCACTCCGCCCTCCGTGGAGAGACGGACCATGTAGACCTTGAGCAGGAACTCAAGTCGGCAAGAATTGTGGAGCCGAAAAAGGTTCCGCCCACGGTGGTCACGATGCGTTCGCGGGTGGTGCTGAGCGAGTTGGAGTCCGGAGCCCGGCGCGAGTTGACGCTCGTGTATCCGAATGAAGCCGATGTGGATAGGGGCAAGATTTCCGTGCTGTCTCCCGTAGGAAAAGCCATCCTCGGGTATTCCACGGGCGATACAGTGGCATGGAAAGTGCCAACCGGAGTCAAGCACTTCCGAGTCGAGCAGGTTCTGTACCAACCTGAAGCCGCCGGACACTACCAACTGTAAGTGATAAGCAGACAGAGGGCAGAGACTCGGTAGTCTCTGCCCTCGTCTACTTCAATCCAGTGCCTGTTGCTACCAATGAATCTCGCGCCGTTCGCCGGCCTTCAACGTGATGTTCTCCTTATGCCAGATCTGGAGGCCGTACGAATGCACCATGTACCGCCCTGGTGCAAGTCTATCGCAATAAAACGTACCGTCGTCGTTGATTGGAACACATTCATTCCAAATGGCCTCGTTGCCATCCATCCAGAAAATAGTAACGCCGCCCCCCAACCCATTCGGATCGACCGGCGTGGCAACGCTTCCCGTCAACACCGCCTGCGGTTCCATCTCCAGTCTGAACGGCGTGGAGAAAGGTACATCGTGAAGCCAGTACCGGCCGTACCCCGTGCATTCGACGGCAACCCAGCCTTTGCTATCAGCCCAATCGGGGAACGAAAACACGCCTTGCGCGTCAGTTGTGGCGTGCTGCGACCCAGGGAAATTCGTGACGGTACTGTCCCAACCGGAGAACGGAAACGAGTACGGAAACGTCCCGGCTGCAACACCGTCGGCCTCATTGATGGAGATCCGCGCACCGTCCAACGGCACGCCGGTCGCCCTGTCCACAATCACGCCATTGAATCCACCCGGCATCGGCGAGGCTGTCAATTCGATACGCGGGCTGTCCATGCCTGAGTTGCCCACGGAATGCAGTCTCACGCGCGGAACAGTCGCCAGCGAGTATCCGTCCGCGCGTACCGTAAGCCTCCCGTGAACACCCGCCTTCGCCTGAATGTCGCCGAGTTGGAACGTGCCGTCTTCTGAATTGACCAGCACTTCTTCACCATAAACTCGGAAGTCCATCGGGCTTGTGTCCGTTGAATGGCTAATCTTGATCCAGAATCGTTGAATGGGCTTGTGCGTGACCTTGTCCAGGACCTGTCCAACCACCTCGCATTCGGGTGTTTGAACGACGATGCGCTGATTGCCGCGGTTAACCTGCAACTCCGCGAGTGTGCCGCCAGGGCCCGTATCGCCGCGAGAAATGGCGCGGACCTTGATGCGGCCATCCTCAGTCAATCCCTCAAGCCGGAACTCACCCATAGCATTCGTCATTGCGCGCGCCTCATTCGAAACCACCGTGACGCACGACAAGGGCTCGCCTTCATTGTCTACCACGCTTCCCGTTATCCAATTGCCTTCGGACGACGGCATGACTACCTCTTCGGCGGTTTCCTCGACCGCTTCCACCGGTTCGTCTGAAGGCCCCGCGTAGGCATTCATAAACGTGGGGACATCTTCTTCGTACTTGGCGGAAGGATCTCGTCGCAGCTGAATATCGATGACCGCAGTACGGCTTCCCGAATCAAAACTTGCCCACGCGGTCCCGTCGACTTGCCGATACCCGTTGCTGCGCGCCATGACGGGCAAACGAGAGTGCTCCGTATCGACTCCCGAGATTGTGTAGGCACCATGACGGTCCGTTATCGCGAGACAGTTCGATAGCTGGAAACCCGATCCCGACAAGGCCAGCTTCACGGGCACTCCCGGCATCGGCTTTCCCCCGCTTCCCGTCACTCGGCCACGAATAGTCCCCGCCGCGCGGGCGCGCAGCTCAAGAGCAACGGCGCTTGTACCGCCAGCGAACGCATGCGAATAGCAGTACCAGGCGTCGTCCACGACCGCGAGCGTATTGTCATAGTTCCGGTGAAGGGCTTTGAATTCAAACCTTCCCGCAGCGTCCGTGCGAAGCGCCTGGCCCCCGCTTGAGACCACGATGACCCCCGCGAGCGGAATCCCCGTGGCGTCATCGACCACAATGCCTTTCACCGAAAGCCCAGGCTCGACCCGCGTTTGCGTGTAAAGGGTACTGCCCTCCGCTACCACGATCGGCGCGCTGCAACCGCCATCGATTCCAGCCATACCTTGCCACTGCGCAGCGAGACTATACTTTCCGGGAGGCAGGTCAATGCTGAACCAGCCGTCCGCGTTGCTGCGCGTCTTCCCTGCAATAGCAACACGCGGCCCGCGCCATGTGTGGAACATGACCTCGGCGCCGCCGGCGGGTTCATCATTCAACGTAAGAATCTGTCCAATAATCTCACCCTTCCGGCCGGTATGACGAAGCGGGCCGTCCCACTCGTGTATCGGGCTGTCCGGAGGATGAACCACAATCGCTTTCAAGGCTGGAGACGTTTCGGGTGCGGACACCGGATCTACCGCCGTTGCCGCCGGAGTTGCCTCCTCAGTGACATCACGCTCCGGTTTTGCATGCTCGACGGGCGGTGAAGGGGACGTCTTCGTATCGACTTCTACCGCGCTGCTTGACTCGGTAACCGAATCTGCCAGTGGTTCCGGTTCGGACTGAACGCCCGCATTCCACCCCGACAACAGCACCAACAGTACGGCCACGCCGCCGGCTGCGCTTGCCCAAATCCCCGCGGTTAGCGGACCACGCGTGGTGAGCACTCCCAACAGACTCTTCACGATTCCCGCCCCGACGGTGGCCGCTCCCGCCTTGGCCATCGTGCCCACGGGTATCGCGGCTATTGCCGCCAAGACGCCCGCCGTGAATCCTGAACCCGGACGCGTGCGAGATAGCGACGCCTCGACGACTTCCGCGACTTGCGCGCGCAGGAATTCACGGCCCCGATGCAGCCGTTGGCGCACTGCCGCGTCGGACATCCCCAAGGTCTTGGCCACCTCCTCTACCGACCGGCCTTCCCGGTAGTAGAGGATGAGCGGTATGCGGAAGCCTTCGGGGATCTTCTCCAGCGCATGCCAGACAACAGCCTCGTGTTCGCGCTTAATTGCCGCTTCTCGCGGCGTCGGACTGGGATCGGCCACGCCTCGCCCTGTTTCGAGCGCGGCGGTCTTCGTGAGAACGTCCCTCTGCCGTTTCCGGAGCCACGTCAGGCCAACGTTACGCGCAATCCCGCAGAGCCACGAACGAAATGCGCTGGGGTCGCGCAGCCGATCAAGATGTGTCCACGCGGCGACAAAGGTCTCTTGGGCAAGGTCTTCGCTCGCGTGCATGTCGCCCGTCGTGCCGTAGGTGACCGCGCACACCAGATGTTTGTACTTCTCAACAAGCAGTCCGTATGCGCTGCGATCGCCGCGTTGCGACGCCGCCAATGCCGACGATTCGGATGAGGTGAATGGGGCCATGTTTGGAATCCCTCTCTAGTGTATCACCAGTTCTTTCCAAGCCCGTGCTTCCGGGATTCACTACATAAGTCGCAACTTGGGGCGCTTGCGTGACACGTTTTGCCTTAAGCCATGCCAATTGAGCACAATCCCTCTGGAACCGCCGCCCTAGCGGCCGCATTCGGACTCAATTGGGGGTGCGAGATGATGTGGGGGATCGTGCGTGGAACGTGATCGAGCCTCGGTTGTTTCCGGCAAACGCGCACGGGTTCTGGGACTGGACGTTGCGCGCGCCGTTGCCATCTTCGGAATGGTCTTTGTCAACTATAAGAACGCCATGAACGCGCGCGGAGGCGGCCCGAGTTGGCTGCTTCTGCTACTGGACCGGTTCGACGGACGCGCCTCGGTCACGTTCGTAACGCTCGCCGGCATGGGGGCCATCCTGCTCTCCGAACAGGCGCGCGAATCGAACGACCCCGCCCTTCGCAGTGCCGCGCGTGCGCGCGTATTCAAGCGCGCGGTGTTCATCTTCGTGCTGGGATTGGGACTGTTCCGGGTCTGGCCAGGGGACATCCTGCACTTCTACGGACTCTACATGGCCACTGGAGCACTGCTGATTTACGCCCCCACGTACGTGTATCCCTTGCTTGCGCTTGCAGCACTTGCGATTTCGATTCCAATGCGTTTCTCGCTGGATCACGGTGCGGGATACGGCCCCGACCACATGTGGTATCTGGATTTCTGGTCCCTCGCGGGCTTCCCGCGTAATTTGTTCTACAACGGCTTCCACCCCTACTTCCCCTGGATAGGGTTCTACCTTCTGGGAATGTGGCTCGCGCGCCGTATTCTTGGGAATCCCGAGCGTCGCGCCCGCTACCTGGCAGTTTCCGTTAGTGTGGCCTTGGCTGCGGAGTTCGGAATGCGAGGGTGGGAGCAAATGCTCTGGCGCATGACCTCGTATGCGCCCGCGCTGCGGCAATCGATTATGAAATGGCATGCAGTCATGCCAAGTGTGTTCAATTTCACTGCCTCACAGGCCACAGCCATTTCGGTCATTCTCATCTGTCTCATAATCTGCGAACGCCGTCCGGACTCAAGAACCGTTCGCGCACTCGCCAACACGGGGCAACTCGCGTTGACTCATTATTTGGGTCATATCATCCTTGTGTTGGGACCGCTGCTCATCTTCAATCAGCTCGAATACATCCATCCGCGCCTCTACTCTGTCGCATTCGCGCTTGCATACTTCGCCGCCGCCGTACTCTTCTCCGTGGCGTGGCGGTCGCGCCATGCCCAGGGTCCTTTGGAATGGATCATGCGCCGGACGGCGGGATAGTCGCGATCCGAGTAGTGCCCGTCTTGAGAAAGGGTGTATGGTTGTGTCGAGCAGAAATCGAGATTGATCAACCGATGGGGTAGTGTCATGAGAATAGCAATTGCCAGCAGTTTCCTAATCGCGCTCGTGGCAGCGCTGGGATGCGGAAAGTCCGTTCAGCCGACTCCGGATGTCCCTCCGCCCACGGAAAAGCCTGTTGTCGTACCCGAAACGACGACACAGGAGGCAACACCACAGCCACCACCCGTTGCAGTCATTCCGCCGAAGAGGTCGCCGTTCGTGTCGGTTAAAGATGGCGCCTTTATCGATTCCGAAGGCCGTCAACTGCTATTGCACGGTATGGCCGTGATCAGCAAGGACCCCAAGGAGAACTACCAAAGCTGGCACGGCCCGGAAGACTTCGCGCAGATGCGCCGTTGGGGGATGAACTGCATCCGGCTTGGAATCATCTGGGACGGCTTGGAACCGGAGCCCGGCAAATTCGATGAGGAATACCTCAAGAAGGTGGATCAGCGTATCGAGTGGGCGCGCGACAACAAGCTCTATGTCTTTCTCGACATGCACCAGGACTTGTTCAGCGTGAAGTACAGTGATGGCGCGCCGGAATGGGCCACGTTGGATGAAGGTCTGCCGCATACCACCGGCGCCGTGTGGAGCGACTCCTATCAACTGAGTGCCGCGGTGAAGAAGTCCTTCGACAACTTCTGGGCGAACAAACCCGGCCCGGACGGCGTCGGAGTTCAGGAGCGGTTTGCGCTGGCGTGGCAACACGTGGCGAAACGCTATGCGGACAATCCGACGGTGATCGGTTATGACCTCTTCAACGAACCCAACGAAGGTAGCGGCATACCGGATCTTCAGATCCTGATGGCCTCGGCTTTTGCAGAAGCCATGGCCGCAAAGGATGGTACGAAGCCAGACGTCCTGAGTGTCGCCTCCAAGTGGATGGACCCGAAAGGGCGCAGCGAATTAATGACGCGCCTGCAGGACATCGACATCTTCACAAAGGTCGTCGATGCGCCGCAGGAAGCGGTTCAAGCATTTGAGCGCGCACACGTGGTGCCGATGTTTCAGCGGGTCGCGAACGCGATACGCGAAGTCGACACGAATCACATTTTGTTTCTCGAGACTCTTATGGCATGCAACATGGGCATTCGTACCGGACTCGAACCGCTGATGGGACCGGACGGCCAGCGCGATCCGCTGCAAGCCTACGCGCCGCACGGCTACGACATCGTGGTAGACACGCCGGATTTGACGAACGCGTCGAACGAGCGCGTGAAACTCATCTTCGACCGGCACGCAGAGTCGGGCAAGCGACTGAATATGCCCGTTCTCATCGGCGAATGGGGCGCTTACGGCGGCGCCGGTCCAGCAATCGTTCCCACTGCCGAATTCACGGTTCGCGAGTTCGAGCGCCATGGATTCAGCGACACGTTCTGGGAGTACGGCCGATACGTCAAAGATGCGGCATATCTTCCTGCGCTGCACCGCGCTATTCCATTGCACGTGGCAGGGTCGCTGGTTTCCTATGGGAAAGACCCCGGAGCCGGATCGTTCCTCTTCGTATGGAACGAAGACCCGGCCATCACGGCACCCACGCAGATCTTCATGCCCGAAGATGAGAAGATCGACTCCTGGGACATTTCCGGCGGCCCATCTGTCTCTCCCGAGTTCGACCAGAACGAGAAAACGATGTTTATCGTGCCTCCGCAAGGGAAAGCGGCCGAAGTGCAGCTTAAGATGATGCGGAAGCCCTCATAACGTAGAAGACATATCCGTACCAGGCCGAATAGGCCCTGAACATCTCGAATTCCTTTTCCTCTTCATTGAGCAACCGAAGGGCCTCGGGATCGTCGTGATACTTCTCGCGTAGGGCTGCGACGCGCGCTTCGAGCGGCGCGTAGTAATGCGTCCACCAGTCATCGTCCGGCAACGTGAAGTGACCTACGATGTCGTATTGGGCAGCGTGGGCACGCCCCAGGTTTGTTTCAATGTCGGCCATGGCGGGGTAAACGGTTTCCCAAAATGTGCGTACTGGCTCTGGTGGACGGGGCTTTAACCAAGAGAGTTCCGTGATCGCGACGTATCCGCGCGGCTTCAGGAACCGCCGCCACGCACGCAGTCCATTCTCGACGCCCATGAAGTAAATGGCTCCCTCGGACCAGATCGCGTCAAACGAAGCGTCGGGAAAATCCAACTCGAACATCGACTGGTTACGCGTCTCAATGCGATGTGCCACGCCTGCCGCGCGAGCACGCCGGTTCAACTCGTCAAGATACGGCGCATGCGTATCGACCGCGATGATCGGGCCTTCTGTGAGCGCAGACAATTCCAGCGTCTGCATGCCTGGACCGCACCCGATGTCGAGGACAGCGGCATCCTTAGGCAACTCTTTCATCAGAGCATAGGCCGCACGCGTCGATTTGTTGCTTCCCGGACCTTCCCGAGGCAAACCGCTGTGTATTTCCATGAAGATGTCCAAGTGCCCCTCCTTCTTCGCGCTACAACGGTTTCAGAGCAGAACGAGCTTAGCATGATCCTCAGAAAGAGAACTTCTCTTTGACCAGACTTGTCGCAAACGCTCTGCACGCGAAGACTCGTTACTCTGGAGCGCTGCAAGCGCGAAATATTCCAGCTTGGGTGAAATTCGCGACCGAGATCTGACCCGTTTCTCCGGAGCGCTGCAAGCGCGAAATACTCCAGCCTGGGGTGAGATTCGCGTCCCTGACGCGAATCGAAACCCCAGGTATCAGCCCCCCTTCCCATCGTGCGCCCTGTAAGGGCGCGAGTGGCTCGCCTCGCGAGAAACGCGCCTCTGTATTCAGGCCAATCGACCAATTGCCCTCGGCATTTGTGTAGAATCTCCCGAACCACAACGACAAGGGAAGTATCATGCGAATACTGGTTGCCGCAATGCTGATTGGCGCGTGCAGCGCGTGGGCCGTGGAACTGCACGTGGCCTCTACGGGGAACGACGCAAACACGGGAACGGCGGATTCGCCGTTCGCCACACTGGCGCGAGCCCGCGAAGCCGTGCGAGCACTGCGGCAGAACGGTGCACTTCCCGACGGGGGAGTGACCGTCTCCATTCACGGAGGTGAGTACCGTTTAACCGAGAGCTTCATGCTGGGCAGTGAAGACAGCGGACAGGGTGCAGATCGGCCCGTGACCTATCGGGCCGTTCCCGGAGAAACGGTACGTTTCACCGGCGGTGCGATCATTCCCGCGGAGGCCTTTGCCCCGCTGACAGACAACGCGATCCTGGATCGCATGGATGACGCGGCGAAGACTCCCACGCTCTGCGTGGACCTGAAGGCCTTGGGCATTACGAACCTCGGTGCGATGCCCGACAATTTTGTTGAGCCGCCAAATGTGCCAGAGCTGTTCTTTGACGACGCGCGGATGACGCTTGCCCGTTGGCCCAACGGCGACTGGGCGCACATTGCGCGCGTCGTCGAGAGTGGTCCCGCGCCCTGGCGAAACGTAACCTCCGACAAACCGGGTATCTTCGAATACGAAGGCGATCGTCCCGTACGCTGGAAGAACGCGCCGGGCGTGTGGCTGCTCGGCTATTGGTGCTTCGACTGGGCCAGCGAGACGATTAAAGTCGCGTCCATCGACACGGAAAAGCGCCAGATCACGCTGGGCTTCAACCACGTCTACGGAATTGGCGGTGGCAATCCCGCGCCGAGACGTTTCTGCGCCATTAATCTGCTCGAAGAACTCGACCAACCCGGCGAGTATTACATCGACCGTGAAAACGCACGCCTGTACTTTTGGCCGCCCAAACCCTTAACCGGCGCCCGTGTTGTCCTATCGACGCTCACGACGCCGATGATTGTCATGAAGGACGCCTCGCACATCACGGTCCAAGGGGTGACGTTGGAGACCAGTTGCATGCGCGGCATCGAGATCTCCGGCGGCCGCGAAAACCGTATTGCCGCGTGCACAATACGCAACATGGGCCTCGACGGCATTGCAGTGGACGGCGGCGAGAAGCACCAAATTGTCGGGTGCGATCTCTTCGACCTTGGCACGGCGGGCATCAGCCTCGGCGGCGGAGACCGTAAGACCCTGACGCCGTGCGGCCACGAGGCGATCAATAACCACATCTATCAAGTCTCGCGCCGTAGACGGACGCATGCGTTTCCCGTCCACATATCAGGCGTTGGCGTACGCATCGCGCACAATCTGATCCACGACACCCCGCACCAAGCCATCGGCCTTGGCGGCAACGATCACATTATCGAGCTGAACGAGATCTACAACTCGGGTCTGGAGAGCGACGATTGCGGCGCCTTCTACATGGGCCGCAATCCCTCCGAGCGCGGCAACGAAATTCGCTTCAACTACTGGCACGATACCGGCAGCGCCATGAGCCACGGCAGTTGCGCGGTGTATTTCGACGACGGCACCGGCGGCCAGAAGGTATTTGGCAATGTGTTCTACCGCGCCGCAGGCGGCTCTTTTGGCGCGGTGTTCATTCACGGCGGCCACGACAATGTCGTCGAGAACAATGTGTTCGTCGAGTGCAAACGCGCCATGGGACATGTACCTTGGGACGACAAGGGGTGGAACGAGTGGCTCGGCGGCGATTTGTGGCGCACGCGCCTGCTTGAAGAAGTGGACATCACCAAACCTCCCTACATCGAGCGTTATCCCCAATTGCAGGGATTCATGGACCAGACTCCGAAGATGCGCGTGAATCGCGCAACACGTAACCTCATTTACAGGTGCGAAGATGAGGCATCGGGCAACTGGAGCCTGTCGAACAACTGGATTGCGCAGGAAGATCCGGGATTCGTGGATGCCGCGACGCAAAACTTTCAATTGCGCGACGGTGCGCCCGTATTTGAACATATTAAAGGTTTCGAGAAGATCCCCTTCGATACTATTGGCTTGTATAAGGACGAGTTCAGAACGGAATTAGCGGTCCGCTGACGGACCACCCACCGTAAGGAGATTCTATCGTGGTTTCGATGGTTGCAGTGGCGTTGCTTCTCTCGGCGGCGGTCGATACCTCCGCGCCGCAACAGAACGGATCGTATCTTCTACGTACAGCCGCGCTGATGGAAGCGTGCCGTGCGGACATTCCATCGATGACCCCCGTTGCGGAAATCGCCGCGAAGAAACTCGCGGACGGCGGGCGTCTATTCGCGTCGGGAGATCCCGGCCTCGTGAGCGAGGTCAGTGGACGCGCAGGCGGCTTCATGATGATCCGTTCGCTGGGCGACACCAAACTTCAGCCTAACGACGTCGTGATGCACTTCGCCATGCCCGGAGACACCGCCGCGATACCCGGCGGCGCCATCGTCTTCGGCGGCAAACCCGGACAAGGCGAATCGGCCTGCTACCCAGGCCACGCAGATGCGACCGGCGTGTCGCCACGCCTGGCATACGCCGCAGACGCGTGGATCTTCACCGGCGAACTGATTGCCGCACTGACGCGGATTGGCAAGACGCCCGTCCTCTTCGAGAGCATTGGCGCTTACACCGGCAACGCGCGTATCGTTCAATACAAGAGCGGCGAGATTGCCTACCACGACAACCTCACGGTGCCGCCAGTGAAAGCAGGCGAGCTCGGCAATCGTTTCGTCGACGAAATCACGCGCATGGTCAAACGCGTCGAGTCGGAAGAGCGCGCGAAGCTCGACAAAGCGGGCGCCTGGGCGCGAGAAGCGCGCGCGAAGGGCGGCTCGTTGTACATGTACAGCATGGGCCACATCTTCCCCTTCGAAGTGGAGCAGACTGCCATTGGCAGCCTCTTCAAGTCGGCGGTATGGAATGCGGGATTTCACGGCGCGCACCCCATGGACACCTACGGACCGAATGACCTCGCCGTACACATCGGATACCAGCAACCCACGGACATCTTGCTGCGGCGCGCGCGGCCCGCGGGAGCGCGTGTGGTCTACGTGACCGTGCGCGAAGACCGCGATTTCGTGAAAGATGACGGCGTAATATGGATCGATCCCATGTGGGACTGGCCCGATGCGTGTGTACCGATGGAAGGTTACGATGTACCCGTCCTCGCGGCATCCGGCCTCGTCAACGGAGCCATCGCATGGGAAATCTATCGGTTGTCGAACGGCTAATCCTGCTCACATAGACGCAACGTAAGGAGAATCCCGGCCATGATGCGGTACGCGCTTGTCTTTGTGATCGGAACCGGCCTTGTATGGTCGGCACGCGCCGCTGAACCCATTGCGCATTGGCCGCTTGTCGCGGATGGGCAGGACGCTTCCCCCAACGCACGGCACGCCGTGAACCACGGCGCCGTGTTTGACTCGCCCTCTCCGGACGGCACACGCGCCGCACGCTTTGATGGCCGCGCCGCGTATCTCGAAGTGCCAAGCGAGCATGCCCCCGCGTTGGGCACGGGTGACTTCACGATCTCCGCGTGGGTGTGCACGGAAGCCTCGTTGGACGACGGGCTCGGCGATATCGTCGGCATGTACGACGCCGCCGCGCGGCGCGGACTCAACTTCGGTATTCTCGCGGCGACCGGCGTGACCAATTCGCAGCCCAATTACCGGACGGTCTACGCGGGCATCGACAACGCGCAATCGGAGCCGCAGTGGACCGATTGCGGGCGGCCCGGCAACGCGATCTTCATCTTCGGCATGGCCGTGCACGAAGGGCAGTTGTACGCGGCAACCTGCGAGCCCGGCGAGAAGGAATCGGGCCATGTGTACCGGTACGACGGCGGCACGCAGTGGATTGATTGCGGCAGCCCGGACAAGAGCAACGCCGTGGCATCGCTCGCGGTGTACGACGGCCATCTCTATGCGGGCACCGGTTGGTATGACACGACCGGTTCCTCGCTCGGTGCGTCGCCCAACACCACGCCGGGCGGCAAAGTCTATCGTTACGATGGCGACACGAAGTGGACGTTCTGCGGCGTGCTCTCGAACCCAGAAACCGGCGAAGCCGCCACAATGGGCGGCATGGGCGTATACAAGGGCAAGCTGTACGCAACGACGCTCAAGCAACCCGGATTCGGATTGTACCGGTACGAAGGCGGCACTTCGTGGACCTACTGCGGCAATCCGGGCCGGCGCGTGCTGAATCCGTGCACGTTCAACGGCAAGCTGTACATGGTCTCCTACGATCAGCCCGGCGGCCCTTTCACGTATGACGGAACCGACTGGGCGTATGTGGGCGGCACCATCGATCCGCCGATTTACCAGGACTACTCGTTCACCGTCTACGAAGGGCGCCTGCACGTATCCACGTGGCCGCAAGCGTACGTCTACAAGATGGACGAGAAGGGCGTGTTCACGCCGCGCGGACGCACCGCCGAGGAACTCGAAACGATGGGCATGATGGCCTACAACGGCAAGCTCTACGTGGGCACGCTGCCTTCGGCGCAGGTCTTCCGCCTGGATGGCGAAAACACGTGGACGCCTTTCGGTCAGCCGCTTGATACCACCGACACGAAGTACCGCCGCGCATGGTCGATGGCGGTCTATAAAGGCAAGCTGTTCTGCGGCGTGTTGCCGACAGGCAGAGTCTTCAGCATCGAAGCCGGCCGCAACGTCACGTGCGACACCGCCCTGGAGCCGGGTTGGCGTAACGTAAGCGTCGTGCGCAAGGGTGGCAGCCTAAGTTTGTACATAGACGGCAAGCTGGTATCCACCAGCGCGCCGTTCGATCCCGCGCAATACGACCTGTCGAACGGCCAGCCATTCCGGATTGGTTTTGGCGCCGCCGACTACTTCAACGGCTGGATCAAGGATGTCCGCGTCTACAACGAAGCCGTCGTTCCCGATGCAAAGCCCGCGTTGAATTGAGAAATGCGCGTTCCGTCGCGCATCAGTTCAATGAGCAACTTCCGCGATACGAAGTGCATCATTCGATGATCGGACACTCGTCCGATGCTGCGTCCGCCTCCGGCGGAGGAAGTCTCTGGTTTGCCGTCGGACGGCCCCGGTTCGTCTGTGGCGCTGGGACTCTATGCCGGGAAGGCTGGACTTTCCGTAGTGAGAGCGCTCGCCTGACCACGAATTACACGAATGGGAGAATGTGCAAGCAGGCGCTAAGAGCTTGCCAGATAGATAGCGGCAACGTGAGGCAGGCATCTTGCCTGCCTCTTTAGACGCATGACTGCCCCTGGAAAGAGGCAGGCAAGATGCCTGCCACACGTTTAATACGCCTGTTCCTTTCGGTAGAGCCCATTCTCCGTGCCGGGGGGCCTGGCCTTCCGCGCTACACAGTCCGCCGCCCAGGGGGTCCCCAATGTGACGATTCGAGGGGTCGAGCGGCAGCCGAGGGCGGCTGCCGCTCGAGTTTCAGATGAAGAGAGTTGACCACGAATTACACGAATCACGCGAATGGGTAGAGGGAAGTGTCCTAGTCACGACTTGATTTGACACCTGACACGAGAATTGGGTCAGGTATCCCTTTGGCGCCAACCAAAGGAGAGATAACCATGACCCAATCCAACAAGCTCGTACGAGCCAAGCTGAGTCTACTCGAGTTAGGGGAACTGCTCAACAACGTATCCCAGGCATGCCGGACAATGGGGGTGTCTCGTCAGCACTTCTATGACATCAAGCAGGCGTACGAAGAAGGCGGTATCGAAGCCCTTCGCGAGCAGTCACGGCGAAAGCCGAATCATCGTAACCGCGTGGCCCCGGAAATCGAGGAGGCCATTGTGAAAGTAGCTGAAGACTTCCCCGCCTACGGCCAGGTGCGGGCGGCCAATGAGTTGCGCCAACGGGGCTTTTCCATCTCGGCCGCCGGCGTACGTTGCGTCTGGATGCGACACGACCTGGAGACTTTTAAGAAACGATTGAAGCGGCTCGAAGTAAAGTCGGCCCAGGAAGGCGTCGTGTTCACCGAGGCACAGCTGCAGGCGCTCGAACGAGCGCGGAAGACCCGTGAGAGCGACCCGGATGAGGTCGAAACGCACCACCCCGGTTACCTCATTTCCCAAGACACGATGTACGTGGGCTATATCAAGGGTGTGGGCCGTATTTACCAACAGACGGTGGTTGACACCTTCGCGTCAGTCGCATTCACCAAGCTGTACGACTCCAAGACACCGCTGACGGCCGCGGACGTGTTAAACGAACGGGTCCTGCCCTTCTTCGAGG
>JAIBAQ010000033.1 GCA_019695095.1 Candidatus Hydrogenedentota bacterium | reverse complement strand
CCGTTTAGGCCAATTTCGTATCAACCGTGTTTCCGCGGCGGTCAGTTTCAAGCGAGCGCCCACAAAAGAGTACCGGTCTTCCTAAGCCAGCGCATCCGTCCTTCTCCCCTCGTCTGTGCAGGATTCGCCGCTTGGGTGCATTAGCATGCTGTATGGGGGTTGCCACACACCGGGCCGCTTTGGTATCGTTCGCTCGTAGGTCGCGGGGACATCCATGCGAATTGACATAGCAGCCCAGACGGATATCGGAAAGCGTAAGCGCAACAACGAAGACTTCTACGGCGTGTTTCGCGAAGACACGCCGGGGTTACAGTTGTTTCGAGACGGGGCGCTCCTGTGCGTCGCCGACGGACTCGGCGGTCATGAGGGTGGTGAGATCGCCAGCAAGCTCGCCGTGTCCGTTATCAAGGACATCCTGAAGGAGGTTCCTCCCGCTCCGGCCGCAGACGCGGAAGAAGACCAGGGATTGCTCCCCGTCATTCGCGAAGGCATTCGCAGGGCAAACGAGACCATTTTCCGCACCAATCAGGATCTCATCACATCAGGGCGGCCCATGGGCACAACCCTGATTGCCGCAGTGGTCACGCCTAGAAAAGTCTACATTGGCACTGTCGGCGATTCCCGGTGCTATCACCTGCGTGACGGCGAAATCATCGCCAAGACTGAAGACCATTCCTGGGTCGACGAACAGGTGAAGCAGGGGCTCATGACCAAGGCCGAAGCGGAGTCCGACATGCGGCGCCATGTGGTCACTCGAAGCATAGGCACGCACCCCGCAGTCGATATCGACACGTATATTTGGCACGTCGTGCCTGGCGATACCCTGCTTGTGTGCACCGACGGTCTTATCAACATGGCGAAGGATTCTGAAATCCTCAACGTCTTCGCCAACGGGAGCGCCCCGGCGGATATCGCGCACCGCTTGATAGATCTTGCCAACGACAATGGCGGCCGCGACAACATCACGGTGATTGTCGCTGATATATCTCCCAGCTTATTGACCGTGATCCGCCGCAGGTTGCTCGCCTTCTCCAAGAAGCGCGGAGCGAATCTGTTCTGGTTCTTCCTAGTGCTGCTCTACGGCGTGTTGTGTTTCACGGGCGGCGCGTGGTGGGCCAAGGGAACCTTCCCCTTCTTCAAATGAACGAATCGAAAACCGTTCGCCATCCCACTCCACGTAGGAGCGGTGGAAGAGCCAATCCCCTGTGTTGATGTAGAGTCCCGCGCCTGAGGGTGTTGGGTGTTCTTCCATGACGGGATAGTGCGAGTGCCCGCACATCACGACGTCCGCATCGCCCTTGGCAAGCGTCGCCTTCGCGTAGGCTTGCAGCGGTCTGACCTGCGATCCCTGGCTGACGTCGTCCGCCTTGAACATGTGCCGGCTGCCGCGCGCCACTGCCTGTGCCAGCGCCATGGCCCAATCGGGATGCAGCAGACTGAACAGCCACACCACCGGCCGCGCCCTCGCGATCCATTTATAGACGCGGTAACCCCGGTCCTTGGGATCGATTCCATCTCCGTGCACCAATTGAACGCGATGCGGACCCAGTTGAAGGGTTAGCGGACTGGTGTGAATAGAGAACTTGAGATGGTTCCTTAGGAAGCGGCCCGCCCAGAAATCGTGATTGCCACAGCAGAAGTACAGTTCGACGCCCGCATCCGCAAGATCGGCAAACGCGCGGAGAACATCGAAGTATCCCGAGAAGATGACGTGCTCATACTCGAACCAGAAGTCGAACAAATCGCCCACAACCACCACACGTTCGGTGCACGCGGGATCAATACGGCGAAGAAACCGCGCAAACTGCGCCATTCGTTCCCTACCGTCCTCAGCGACATTGAGGTGAACGTCGGAGAAGAAGATCGTGTTCACTTGAGCACGCCGAACTTACTCAGCGGCCAGAACCGCAGGATGGCTTTGCCGATCACTTCTTGATCGTCGACGGGACCGAAGCTGCGACTGTCTTTGCTCGGGCAGCGATTGTCGCCAAGCACGTAGTATTCGCCGGCGCGCAAGTTGGTTTCGTCACGGTCTGTTGCGAGGAATCGTTCGTGAACTTCAGACGGAAGATAGTCTTCTTCGACAAGCCGGTTATTGACGAAAAGCTGTTGTGTCTTGATGGCCACGGAGACCTGCTCGCCGGAAGACTCACCCTTTACTCCTGCGATGACGGTGTTGCTTGCGTCGAGTTTGGGGCCTTTCGCGACCACGCGCTTCACATAGCGCGCGTCGGCATCGTATTTACTCTTGAAAACTACGATATCGCCGGGCTTGAGTGCCTCGATTCCATCGAACCAACCGCTGTGACTCAAAACATGAGGAAGCTTAAGCACGAGGATGCTCTCACCGTTCGTCAACGTTGGTTCCATCGAAGCGCCCTGAACCTCGTAGCTATCGATTACAAAGGTCCTAAGCACAAAGAACAACAACAGGAAACCGGCGACTGTCTTGACGAACGCCACGGCCTCTCGCTTGGCTTCCGAAGAAGCGGGCAGATGGGGAGCGGAAGCTTCGGGCAGAGGGTTAGTGGGAGTCACTCTGGAAATCGTCCTATTTCACACGTATTGGTTTGCGCTGGACTGCCAACATCAAAAGCGGCATAGGGCGCAAATTGGTACCTGTGCGGAGTACCATATCATATTCCACCTGAAAACGCCTCTCGGGCGTGGGATTTGGAGGCACCGAGCCCGAGTCGGGACCGAAATGGAACCGCATGCCCGTGGGTAAGTACTTGAAAATAGCCGAACCGGACTTTGCGCTGGCGCTCAGTTTTTCCGGTTCACATCACGGACTAATTCAGGAGGCCGAACTTGCTGAGAGGCCAAAAACGCAGGATCGCTTTGCCGATGACGCGCCGGTCGTCTATTGGCCCGAAGTTACGGCTATCTTTGCTGATTCTTCGGTTATCGCCAAGAACGTAATATTCGCCAGCGCGTAACTTCACCTCGTCGCGTTCGGTCGACTGAAACGGTTCGCCGATTTCTCTGGGCAGGTAGGTTTCATCCACACGCCGGTTGTTGACAAACAACTGACCTGTCTTGATTTGGACGGGCACAGTCTCGCCAGGGCTGTCCCCTTCCTTGCTTGCGATGACCGTGTTGCCGACGTCGTATTTCGGGCCTTCGGCTACTACACGTTTCACATACCGCTTGTGCGCCTCATCGGTGCTGTCGAACACGACGATATCACCGGGCTTGATCGCATCGATTCCGCTGAACCAACTCTTCTGACTCAACCAATGCGGAAACTTCAAGACGAGGATTCGTTCTTGATTGATGAGCGTAGGTTCCATGGAAGGCCCTTGCACTTCATAGCCTTCAATCACATAGCTCTTGAGAAGAAAAAAGAGAAGCAAAAACCACGCGACCGTCTTGACGAATTCGACGACCTCGCGTTTCACTTCCTGAGATGCCGTCTGTTGCGGCTGAACCGGAGCAGCAGCCCCGTCCCTAGGGTCGCTTGCACTCACGCTGATTCCATCCTTTATGCGGACACGCGATGTTCCGCCACTCGAAATCTACCATGCGTCAACGCAGTACGCAAATCCGTTATGTCCCGTATAACCATATCAAATTCGGTCGCAAAACGCCCGACATCCTGGATGGTGTGTGCGTCGCTGCACGCAACTTGTCTCGCTCCAATGGCTTCCGCCAATTTCACCGCCATCCGTTGCTCATGCGGTTGCAGGTTTACGCTACGCACCTCAAGTGCCGCCAACTGCAATTGGGCGATACCCGTGTCGAAACCAAGTCCGGCCCGCGTCGGATGCGCCGCGATGCACACGCCACCCAGTTCGGTTGCCAGCGCTACGGCCTGCTCCGGTGGCCAGCACGGCTCGAACCGGCTTACCTCCTGGGCATCCACGCCATAAATGAGCAGATCTCCCTTGCGGGACGTGTACTCGAATCCCGCCAGCAACAGAAATCCCGGATGGCTGGATGCTTTTCGCAGTTCTTCCAACTCGTCCAAGCTCCATTGTACATGATGCTCGGTGATTACGGCCCCATCCAAGCCGGCATTTACGGCCTGGTCGATTAGCCGTTCGGGCGGAATGACGCTGCAACGGGAATAGCGGCTCGTGTGGAGGTGCAGGTCTATGAGCAGCGCCAAGAGCGTGTTTCTCCAATTTCACCAAGGAGTTAGGACAGAGTCGGTTTCCCATCCGGACCGGCCAGCAGACCCAGCGTCCGCGGTACCGGGGAATCGCCGCGGTACCGGGGAACAACAATCTCTTTGGGGCCGATAAGCTGCCGGGACACAAACAACACGGACGGCGGGTGCACAAAAGCTAACTCTTTTATGTACTGCCACCATTCCCCGGACGGAATACTGCGGCCCAGGAGCATCGCGGGAATTGTACTCGGGTCGTCACCCAGAAGTTCCGCAATCTCATCTGCAAGACTCGCACCCCGTCCCGCTTCAGACTTCGCCTGAGAAATGCGCTTGTCGAATTCGGTCATTTTCTTACAGGCTTCGCGATAGCGATGAACGAAGTCCGGCCAGTTTGGGTCGCGGTAGCGAACAAGCTGCTCCAGGAACGCCAGCCGTGTGTTGAGCGGCCGGCCTTCCAGCCTGGCGGCCGCCCTGCTGTCGCCCAGCAAGTATGTCAGCGCAGTCCGGACAAACGACTCGGGTTCCTGCAACGCGACGCAGTCTTCGGGTTTCTCCGGATAAACTCCGTGGAGCATCAGCGCATGCGTTTGGAAGTTCAATACCATTGGCAGGGGTTCGGGGAAAGCCGCGTAGTTGTACTCGAGCCCGGTTGCGACGACGTAGCCGGACACGGCCTTGTCGATCTTGCCTGCTTCAAGAGACTCGTCTGCCTGGACAAAGAACTCTTCTTGGAGCTTCGGCCGGACACGCAACATCTCGTAGCATTGCGCGGCGCTGGTGTACTTTCCCGTGCGGACGGCATTGTCGCCCAGCGCGAGAATCAACTCCCACGGCATCTGCGCGGGCCGGTTAGCCTTGAGTTCGCTCAGGATATGACTCCAGATCTTGTCCTGCTTGACGAGCGCAAGCACGTCCCTGAACGCGCGCGTTCCTTCCGTGTCCGCATCCGGAAGAAGATAGGCGTACTTCTCGGACTCGAACCGCTCACTCGATTCCTCGCGCGCGGGCGAGAATGGCAGGAACAGCAGGCGAAAGTTCACGATATCGCCGTCGTAAACGGCCTTTGCCAAGGCCTTCGCCAGCTTTTCGTAGTCAACCACCTTATGAGCGGTTACGGCTTTCTTACGAAACAGTCCCACGATTAGCGCACCTCCCCTGCCAAGACCGATTTAACGAACTTACCGCGCTCCGTCCAATCGACATGGGGCGGTGTCACCTCTGTAAAGGGTAGACGCTCCAGAATCTGGTGGTATAGCACATGGCGGTAATGCCTCAAGATTCGAGAGGCGTGGCGTTCGTGGTTGGAGTCCCACTGACTCGCCTCCACGCATTCCTTGTCGCGGCCCGCCGCGAGCATCAATTCTTCGACGTACTTGGCGAGGAAATCGCGGATCTTCGTGTCATACTCTTTCCGGAGGTCTTCCGCATTCGGAGCTTTCTCGGCGACGGCGCCCGCCCACCGATCCTCCAACGCCATGAGATCGTTTCGCGCGCTCCAATACTCATCGCGCACGTCGTTTTCGCGCAATACGCACAACGCGGCATTTAGCTTCGCCATTTCGAGAAGATAACGAGCGCGTTTCTCTTCCGTAATCTCCACGCCGCCGATCTCGAACAACAGGTCCTTCATCTTGCGCTTGTAGTTCTTGCGCACCTCGCCCGGCTTCGCGTCTTCCGGCAATTCGAGGACCTCGAAGTAGTTCACATAACCAGGTTTGTCTGCCATCTAACTATCACCTCTGGAATTCCGTCAAGCTCGTCATTGTAGCGGCTGCCGAGGGTTGGGGGCAATTTTCGACGGCGCGTTGCATAGGGAAAGGTGCTTGCCGGGGAGTCGCGCGCTTTAGCTCGTGCCGAATTGACTGCCCATATCATTCGCGTTCGTCACATAGAAGTCTTATCATGGGTCATCCGTTTCGGGGGGATGGTCCGGATTTCTCACGAACACACTGGAGACTCTTTCGTAGCAGTTGCATTTGCGAAACTTGCGGCGAATAAGGAGGCAACTCTCTGTAAACAGAGTGTGTTCGTGAGAAATCCTCATGGCATAACCTCGAGGTATTGCACGTAGGCAATTTACGCCGGCGCCCAAATGCGCCGGAGCAAATTGCGGGATAAGCTCTTCAAGAGGGGAGTGCGCAACCGTGGCACGCAAACTTCGATTTGTCGTCGTCGGACTCGGCATGGGAATTCACCACTGCCGCGCTATGCTCAACACAAAGAACGCGGAACTCGCGGGCGTGTGCGACCACGATCCCGAACGCCTTCAGGAGGCCGTAAGGGAATTCGACGTGAAGCCCTATCCGCGTTGGCGCGACGTCTTGCGCGACTCGACGATCGACGCCGTAAGTATCGTTACGGAAAGCGGTACTCACGCCGATTTCGGCATCGAAGCCGCGAACGCGGGTAAGCACATACTCATGGAAAAACCCGTCGACGTGACCCCGCAACGCATTTCCAAGCTTGAGCGCGCCGCGGCCCGCACAGGCATCAAATGCGGATGCATCTTTCAGGCGCGCATGGACCCCTGTAACGCCCAACTGCGCAAGGCTGTTCTCGCGGGAAAGATGGGGACGGTTATCGGGGTGCACGCTCAGCTTCCCTGGCTGCGGCTTGACAGCTACTTTGCGGGCGTACATGGCGTCTGGCGCGGCACGTGGCGTTGGGATGGCGGAGGCAGCCTCATGAACCAGGGCATTCACACACTTGACCTCATGTGCTGGTTTGCCGGGCCCGTTCAGAGCGTCGCCGGGTTCTACAAGGTGCACAATCATGCCATCGAAGCCGAGGACCAGACGGTGGCGATACTCCAATTCGAAAGGGGCGCCCTGGGCACTCTGTTTACGACTACCTGCGCCGTGCCCGAGCGCGCCCAGCGCATTTACATGTTTGGCACCAAGGGGAGTTTCATCCGGAATGCGCAACTTCTAGAATCCTATGAAATGGGTACCTCCTCCGAACGCGCGCGCATGATGGCGCGCTTTGGCGGGAAGGCGAAAGCGGACTCTACAGCCAAGGACCCCATGGCGCTCAGCGCGGATGGGCATACCTTACTCATTGAGGATTTGGTCAGGGCCATCCGAACCGGTACGGAGCCTGCCATCCCCTTGTCGAGCGCACGCCATGCCGTGGACGTCGCGGTGGCCGTCTACAAGTCCGGCAAGATTGGCCGGGCGATTGCGGTCGGGGAAGTCCTTAAACGACGCTGACTTATCTGAAACCAGGACGATTGGACTATAGTCCAATGGAAAGGGTGTTTTGCTAGGTTGAGAATTCCCTCTTGCCAAGGAGTATTCGGTAATGGAACGGCTTTCAACGGGTATTGAGTAAGTCATGTTTCGAGATTTCAACATCGCGTTTGCCAAGAAACACATTAAACTGCGTCGCATTCGTCCCCTGACGTTTCAGAGGCAGGGGGTTGCCTACGTACTTTCCAAGTCCGCGCGCCTTATACCTCACGCCGCCGGAAACATCGAAATCGACATCACCCCCGTTGTGGAATATGGCGAACGCAGAATCAAGGAAATCAAAGCTTCCTCCGGTAAGCTGACCCCGGAACAGCTTACGACCATGGCCTTGCACAAGAACCTTTCCGCGTTCTACCTCAAGACCATTTCCCACGTGATATACCACGTGCCGTGTCTGAACGGGTTCCTTGAATGGACCCCGTTCCGCAACGGCGGCATTTTTTACGAGGCCGAGGACATCAACCTCGGATTCACCGTCCACACGAAACGCGGCGTCATGACCCCCGGCATGCGCAACGCGCACCATAAGGATATTTTCAGCATTGCGAACGAAATGCGCGACCTGACGCGCAAGGCCCGCCGCACCGACATGAACGAGCTTTACCGGCGGTGCGCGCGAAAGTATCTCGGCCTGGCCGCCAGGGAACTCGATCCGTCTTCGTTCAGTATTGGATTCCTCTACTTGAAATCGATGCTGTGGCCCGAACCCATCGATCCCGAGCTTCTGGAAGTCCCCGTCGAACAACGCCTCCAGCCGGAGGAAGTCGTCGGCTTTACGAGCGTCGTCGCCAATATCGGCAGTGCGGTCAAAGGGTGGCAAACGGTGACAGTCGTCCCCCATCCGTCCGTGTTCATGTGGGGCCTTGGTCATACGCGCATATTGCCAAGGTATATCAACGGGCAACTAATGCCTCGGCACTGCATGAATGTGTGCGTGTCCTTCGACCATCGCGCACTCGACGGTGGCGACATCTTCCCCTTCGCCGACTACATGCGCGATTACGTGGACCATCCGGAGAAGATCTTCGAATGGAAGCCCGGCGATCCGATCTAGGATTTGGGTCTGGATTTCGGATTTTGGATCGCTGACAGAAAAAGCATCGTCTATTGGCGGGGGACGGATTGCATCCGGGATTTCAAATTGAGATTCTTCAGACCTGGCTCCCGGTGCTCTCATCAGTGGGACAGCCGGCCTCCGCTGTCGCCGAGGTATCTGCTGCCCCCTTCTTTTCCATCCGCGCGGCCCACTCCTGCTCCAATCTGGGTCGTTTCTTCCAGCGGCGGTGCAACCACAACCACTGCTCCGGGTGCGCACGAATCGCTTGCTCAACCAGGTCTTGGCACTGCTGGGAAATCGCCGCGAAGTCGACCTTCTTTTCGTCGAAGGAAGTCAATTCGATTGGCGGGGATAGGTTTAACGTGTACGTTCCCGAAGTATCGCGCACGAAAGTCAATCTGACTATCGGCACTTTTGCTCGCGCCGCAACCAATGCAGGCGCAATCGTGGCCCAACACGGCTGCCCGAAAAACGTCACGGGGACTGCGCTGTCTCTCGGAGCTTGGTCGATCAACACGCCGACCACCCAACCTTCTTTCAACAAGCGGATCAGTTCTTTTCCTGCGCGAGTCTTCGGCACTGTGCGTACGCCGCGCGATTCGCGCACCTTTACCACATATCGGTTCATGCGCGGATCGTCCAAGGGGCGAACAATTTCCGCCATCCTGAAGCCCAGACACGAGAGCACGGACGCCATCCACTCCCAGTTGCCCAGGTGTGCGCCAATGATGAGGGCGCCCTGGTTACGCGGGAGATGCTCCAGTCCTTCTATCCGCACCCACTCCGCTATCGTTTCATTCGACAAATCCTGTATGCGCGAGAACTCCGCACCGACGATTCCCACGTTTTCCGCGGCCGCCAATGCAATGCGCCGCTTCTCTTTTTTCGACAGCGTGTCGCCGTATGCCAATGTGAGGTTTTCCATCGTCACCTTGCGCACGCGCGGCACCAGCACATAGGCCATTCGGCCCGCCAATCGGCCCAATACTCGGCACGTGGATAGGGGAAGGATGCGGGTGAGGCTGGAAAGCGCGATCCCTGCGGTCGTGAGAAACCACTCTACGACCGCATTGCGACTCCTGGCCATGCCGCCTTAATCCTTCAATTCGATGGGGCGGCCGATGGCGGGTACGTGTTTGCGAAACACGCTGGCCGTGTTTTCGTGCATCCAGGAAATTGCATCGGCATCGCCATGCACGAAGATGATGTTCTTCGGCGTGACATGATCCACCAGCTTGCACAGATCCTCTCGCGTCGCGTGGGCGCTGAAACTGAAACTCTGCCTGTTCTCGAGGCGCACGGGCACTTGAGGCCCTTTCAACTCAAAGGTAAGCCGGTCGCCTTTTTCCGCGCGCAGCAATTTGTAACCTAGCGTATCGGGGTCCAAGTACCCCACGAAGAAGATCCCGTGGTGTGTGTGCGCCGCCATTTCCATTGCAATCAGGCTTGAGGGCGTGTTTTCGATCATCATGCCCGACGTTGCCACGATGATGCCCGGACTATCCAGCAACTGACGCCGCACGTCCCGTTCCCAGACGTCGCCGATGCGCCGGTACTCGCACAACGGCCGCAGCGTCTTGTCGGGCCGCAGGTAGTGCGAATACTTGTTGTAGACTTCGTATACGGCTCGTCCGAGTCCCGATGCGTAGACCGGCGCGTCGGGCACCATTCCGGACTCCTGCAAGCGCGAGATGATGTTGAGCAATTCCTGGGTGCGCCCCAGCGCGAACGACGGCACCAATACAGAACCGCCACGTTCCAGGACTTTTCGAATTTCCTCTCCGAACCGTTCAACTTCGGCTTCGAACGAAATCGTATGCCCGTTCTCATGCGTCCCGCGCGTGCTCTCGATAATCAACGTATCCACGGTGATGGATTCGTCGAGCAGCGTCAGTCCGCCCATGAGTTCCTGGTGCGACATGCACACGTCGCCGGTATAGAAGAGCGTGTGACCCGCCGCATTCAACAAGATGCACGCGCCACCCAGTACGTGACCGGAGTGGTGCAAGCTTGCTCGAAACGGACTGCTTGGACCCAGTTCGAATTCCTGTTCGTAGGCCAGCCCGTAGGAGCGCCGAATCGCGTAGTCAACGTCTGCGTGTCCGTAAAGCGGATACTCCGAAATCCCCCGCTCGATTGCCATGGTCGTCATCACCGACACGCTGTTGTGCAGCATGCGATCCATGATGTTGACCGTCGGTTGGGTCGCATAGCAGAAAGCGGACGGATGCTCTTTGAGAAGGTAGGGCACTGCACCGCAGTGATCGATATGGGCATGCGATACGATGACCGCTTCGGGGGACTTCCGCAGAATGCCAAACTCCGGCAATGCCTCCAAGCCTTCCTTCTTGGGATGCATGCCGCAATCAAGCAAAATCGTTTGATTGTCCACCGCAATCGCGTAGCTGTTCGCGCCGATCTCCGAACCGCCGCCGATCGCCGTAAATGTCACCGTACTCAAGATATGCTCCAATGAATTCGCGGGCAATTAGTGTAGATACTAACACGGCTCGGATCAAGGAAAGATTGAAGATTCGAATCCCAACGGGAGACGCGGGCGCTCACCGTCTGTAAGCGGGATCGGCCCCCATTGGATCGGAAGTGGCACAGCGGTTCAGACCGCCAACGCCAACTCACATGCTGGGCACGCCGCCCTTGCTCTCTTCCCAACGAATGACCCGCAGCACCGAATCGGTGTCGGGCGCAGCGCGCAACTGCTCGCGCAACTTCGCGTTCTGGAAAAGGTGGGCAATCCCCCCCAATGTCGCCACCTGCCCCTGGTAGTTGCGCCGAGGCGTGATCAACAGCACCACGATACGCGCACTCACCCCATCCAGACTGTTGAACGGGATGCCCTCGGGCGATATCCCCAGCGCGGCAATCGTGTCTTCAATGCGGTCTGACGCGCCGTGCGGAATCGCGACGCCGTGCTCCATGCCCGTGCTCGCTTGATCCTCGCGCTCGGTGATCACTTCAAGGATGTGACTCCGCATCGAGAAGGGAATCTCGTGCGCGTCAATCAAGACGTCCACCAATTCCTCGATGGCTTCCTGCTTGGTGCTCGCTTGCAGGTGCAACTTGACGACGTCTTCGTGAAGCAATTCGCCCAGGCGCATTATACGGACACTCCCGCCTCTTCTTCCGCCGCCTTCATATCAGCCATCTTTTTCTTGATGCGCTTCAACCGGAACGTATCCTCGCGTTCGCGTTCATCCAACACGCGCGCAATCATGCGCATTTCTTCGCGCAGCTTCGGCAACAGGTATTCGGTCAGGGCGTTGATACGACGGCTCACCGTGCGCACTTCTTCGCCGATAATTTGCAGGTTCTGCTCTTTAGGAGCGCACACCAACAGGTGTTCCAGCATCTTTTCGCACGATTCCGAAGCTTCGACGATCAGCGACGAGGTGTCCAGAAGGCCCAGGCCTCTTTCCTGGGGCGTACGCACGACGTTGGTCTGGTCGATGCCGCCCAAACGCAGGCCCCACACCTTTTCCGTCTTGACGCTCAACTGAACGGCGCGCCGTCCCGCATAGCCCGCGCTATAGACTTCCGGGGTGCCGCGCACGGCGCGCGCCATCGCTACCGCGGCGACTGCGGCGCGTCCGCGGGTATGTAGCTGCTTGCGCAACGCTCGCAACTCGCGCGCCCGCGCAATCAGCTCCTTGAGCAGCGCCTCGCGCTTGCCCTCAAGCAACGCCACGCCGCCCGCTGCCAGCTTGATCTGGGCTTTACGCGCCAGCAAGTTCATTCGGGTTGGGGATACGTTGTCAAGGCCCATGGGATTCCGTATTCCTTTTTACCGGCAACTGACCGATATCCGTTAACTCAATTGTACCGCGAAATCAGGCGGACGCTTCCGCGTTCTTCGGATAATACATTTCGATGAACTCGCGGGACACGCGCGTGAGTTCTTCTTTCGGAAGATATCCAAGCAGTTCCCAGCCCAGTCCAAGCGTCTCTTCGATCGTGCGCCGCGTTTCCCGCTGGCCGATCATGCGCGCTTCGAACTGGTTCGCGAACCGCAGATACTTCTTATCCATTTCGCTCAACGCGTCTTCACCGACGATGGCCATCAGCTTGCGCACGTCGCAACCCTGCGCGTAGCACGAATAGAGCTGGTTCGCGAGCGCGCGGTGATCCTTGCGCGTGCGGCCTTCGCCGATACCGTTGTTCATCAATCGCGACAGGCACGGCAGCAAGTCGACCGGCGGGAACACACCCTGGCGGTGCAGTCCGCGCGACAACACGATCTGCCCTTCGGTGATGTACCCCGTCAAGTCGGGAATCGGGTGCGTCATGTCGTCGTCCGGCATGGTCAGCATCGGTACTTGCGTCACCGAGCCTTTTTTCCCGCGGATACGCCCAGCGCGCTCGTAGATCGTCGACAAGTCGGTGTACATGTAACCGGGATAACCGCGGCGGCCGGGGATTTCTTCACGTGCGCTCGAAATCTGGCGCAACGCTTCGCAGTAGCTGGTCATGTCCGTCAGCACGACCAACACCTGGTAGTCATGCTCGAAGGCCAGGTACTCCGCAACGGTCAGTGCGCAACGCGGCGTGAAGATACGTTCGATGGCCGGGTCGCTCGCCTTGTTGATGAACGACACCACGCGGGAGCCTTGTCCGCCTTCCTGGAACGACCGGAGGAAGTAACCCACTTCGCGCTCGGTCAACCCCATCGCGCCGAACACCACCACGAACTCTTCGCTGTCGCCCTTCGTCGACGACTGCTGCACGATCATGTTCGCGACTTCGTTTGCGGGCAGACCGGCGCCGAAAAAGATCGGCAGCTTCTGGCCGCGCACGAGCGTATTGAACCCGTCGATGGTCGAGATGCCCGTTTCGATGAAATCGTTTGGTTTATCACGCGACACGGGATTGATAGCCGTACCGGTAATATCCAGTTCCTTGTCCGCGATCACCGGGGGCAGACCGTCGATGGGATCGCCCGTTCCGTTGAACGAACGCCCAATCATGTCTTTTGCCACACCAACGCGCGCGGATTCCTTCTTCAAGGACACCGAGACGCCTTTGATGTCGAGGCCCTGCGTTCCCTGCAGCACCTGCACGACCGCATGCTTCTTGCTGGCTTCCAGCACCTGGCCCTGGCGAGACGAACCGTCTTCCATGACCAAGTCGAGGATGGCGCCGGTCGGGAAACGGTCGCCGTTGCCCAGGAACACCAGCGGTCCCGAAATGTAATTGAGATCCCAAAACTCCTTGTGGAGCATATTGGGGTTGGCTGCAGGACTCTTCGTCGTCGTTTCCATGCCTCGTTATCCTTTTCTGGAGGTAAGATCGGCGAGGGCGTGCCTCATCTCTTCCAATACGACTTTCTGGCGCGCCATTACTTTGGCATTGGGCTCTTCGCGCAACCGCGCGATAGCTTCGCGCGACGGCAGTTCCAACACGCGATTCAGCGTCACGCCCTGTTCTATGACGTGCTTGGCGGCTTCCGCAAATTCGATCAACGCTTCCATCAGCGCGCCGGCCTTCTCAAGTGAGCAATGCGCATCGTCGTCCGAGAACGCGTTTTGCTGCAGGAACACTTCGCGGATCATACGCGCCACTTCCAGAATCAGGCGTTCCTGATCCTGAAGCGCGTCCGGTCCAACCAACTGCACCACTTCCTGCAATTCGCCGTCGCGCTGCAACAGCGTCTGAATCCCTTGGCGCAGTTTCATCCAGTTCTTCGGCGCATTGGCCTCGAACCACGGATCGAGTTCTTTGAAATACAGCGTATAGCTTCGATTCCAGTTCACCGACGGATAGTGACGGCGGTAGGCCAACGACGCGTCCAGCGACCAGAGGGCGCCAGCCACGCGCTGCGACGTTTGCGTCACAGGTTCCGACATGTCACCGCCGGGAGGCGACACCGCGCCCACGATCGTCAGCGAACCGTGCCGCGGGTGATCCCCACCCGAATCGGAGCTCAGGCACGTCACGCGGCCGGTGCGTTCGTAGAACTCGGAAATACGCGCCGCGAGGTACGTCGGATACCCTTCTTCGCCGGGCATTTCTTCAAGACGCGACGAGATTTCGCGCAACGCCTCGGCCCAGCGCGAGGTACTGTCGGCCATGAGGGCCACGTCATAGCCCTGGTCGCGGTAGTATTCGGCCAGCGTGATTCCTGTGTAGACCGACGCGTCGCGCGCGGCCACGGGCATGTTCGACGTATTCACGACCAGCACGGTGCGATTCATCAGCGAGTCGCCCGTTTTCGGATCCTTCAAGTGCGGGAATTCGTCGAGCACGTCGGCCATCTCGTTACCGCGCTCGCCGCAACCCACGTAGATGATGATGTCGGCGTTGCAGTACTTGGAGAGCGTCTGTTCCACAACGGTCTTACCCGTTCCGAACCCGCCCGGCACAATCGCCGAACCGCCCAGTGCGATCGGGAACAGCGTGTCAAGCACGCGTTGACCGGTCAGGAACGGGCGGTCGCACGGTTCCTTCTTGAACACGGGGCGCGGACGCTTCACCGGCCAGTAGTGCATCATCGTCAGCTTTGTGCCGTCATCCAGCGTCGCAATCGTCTCTTCGACGGTGTATTCACCCTTCCCGACGATGTCGGCAATCGTACCTGATTTTCCGGGAGGTACGAGCACTTTGTGTTCGATGGTGCTCGTCTCCGGGACTGTGCCCAGGATATCTCCGGCCACAACCTTTTGACCGACGCTCACTTTGGGTGTGAACTGCCACTTCTTGGTGCGGTTCAGCGCCACCGCGGTCAACCCGCGGTCGATGAAATTGCCGGATTGTTCTTGCAGGGTAATCAAAGGACGTTGAATACCGTCGAACGTCGAGCCCAGCAGTCCCGGTCCCAATTCAACAGACAGGGGCCGCCCCGTAGGCACGACGGGTTCGCCCAGGTACATCCCTTGGGTGTCCTCGAAGACCTGCGCGAAGATCGTGTCTTTGTCGATTCGAATGACCTCTCCCATGAGGCCCATCTTGCCGACGCGCAAAATCTCGCCCATGGCCACTCCGAGCATTCCGCTCGCCGATACCATCGGCCCCGAAATACGCGTTAGCGACCCAACCTGCTTTTGTTCCGTTGCGGGCATGTCGTCACTCCAGTCTGATTTCGTAGCCTATCGCCGGTTTCAACACGGCGTTCAAATAGGCGTCCACATCCGATTCTTCTTCTTCAAACCCGGGACAATAGACAACAAGCGGGCCGCCTTTGCGGCGTTTCATCCGCTCGATGAACCATTCTGAAAACTGGTTCCGGAAATCTTCCTGAACCACCACCACGCTGACATCGCTCTCCAGGAGCCCGCCCAGCGTTTCTTCCACATCTTGCACGTCCTGCACGGTCTGCACGGGCAATCCCGCAAGCGTCAGCTTCAGGGCCAGCGCGCCGTTCGCCAGCGCCGCTACACTAGGCATAGACAACCTCCTCACGGATTCGGCCACGCGGCAGCTTGCTCGCTTCGCCGCGCGCTATCAGCCGGAGGTTCACGACCTCGTTGTACTTCAGCCACGTGTAGTGCATCAGCACCGCAATGCTCATCACGTGTACCCGCGACTCGCGTTTCAGGTGGCGAATAATCAACGAATCGAACAACCGTTCCAGCGGCGAATACCGCATCGTCTGCACGAACATGAAGAAGCGGTCGGCCATCTCTTTGTAGGCCGTTCCGCTCAGGAGTTCCGCTGCGTGCTGCGCGTCGCGGGCCGTCGCCATGTTCTGCAACGTGCTCGCGTGCAACAATCCGTGCGGCAGCAACCGTTCCGCGAGCGCATCCGCTCCAAGACTCGGGTCTTTAAGCTGGAAGATCGTCCGCATGTTGATCCGGTCGATCTCCATTTGCAGCGCGGTGCGCAGAATCTTCGCGTCGTCGTCTTCCGCCGCGCGCAACGTCTTCACGCTCGTTACGAAATACTCGCGATCCAACCGTTCTTCAAGAGGGGTCACCTCGTTCGCCGCCTGATACGCCGGAAGCGCCTCTTCAAGAACGCCGCACAAGGACGGCTTCCACGAAGCCAACGCTCCAATCAAGGATTCCATGGAGTCGTGAGCCAGAAACGACTTCTGGACTGCCACGGTCATGCTCGGTCCGGGCATGAGCCCCATCGAGGCCGTCGCTTCGTCCAGGTTGTGACGTCGCGCGCGCAGCAGCGATTTCACCGCAATCAAGTCCCATCGAAGCAGGAAGATCTGCGTCAGCTCGCGCAAGTAACCCTGCGTCAGGCCGTACAGCGTGTTAAACGTCGCCACGAGATTGCGGGTGACGGCGTCTTCCACGGCGTCGGCCCCGTGATACCGGGTCAGCGCCTCCGCCATTTCCTGTTGATACGGTCCCGACAGCAGCGCATCCGCTACGCGGCCCGCATCGCCCAAGTCGAGCAAATTCTCGAACTCGGCGCGCGGCAGCAACCGGCTCCGCATCCCGCAAATGCGGGAGTTCATGTAGGGCGCGAGCGCGTCCGTGTTTTCCATCAGTGCCCCACCTTTTCGCCAAACAACGTTTCGAGACAGATTCGCCGCGCCTCATTTTGGACCTTGGCGAACCGCGCCGAGAGCGAGTTGGTGATTCGATACGTATGCTCCGCGTCTTGATACGCGACACCGTCGGCAAGGTATGGGTCGGGCTGTACGCTCAAACCGCTCAAACCCTGCTTTTGGATCCACGCCTGGCAAACCTCTACGTGCGCCGATGGCGCCAGGATAATGCCGGTCTTTGGCGCGTACGCGACCAATTCGGCCAGCATCCCTTCCAGAATACCGGGGAAGCGCTCGCTCTTCGCCAAGCGCTCCAACTCGACGCCCGCGGAAACCAATACTTCATCGGCCACGGCATGTTCCATGGTCATGGTCTCGTTTTCCGCGGCCCGCATCGCCAATTCCAGCGCGCGTTTCGCCAGACGTTCCGCTTCCGCGTGCGCCTGCTCCAACGCTTTTGTGCGACGGCTCTCCGCTTTCGCTTTCGCGTCCGCGATAATGGCGTCCGCCTTCTGCCGCGCTTCGGCGAGTTTATCCTCGCACTGCTGCGCGGTCAGGCGCGCCATGGTATCCATCAAGGCTTGCTGCATGGGATGAAACGCTAGATTCGCATCAGGAGCATAATCGCGATAACGAACCCGAACACGACGATCGTTTCGGGAATCGCGAACAGAAGCAGCACGTTACCGAACAGCTCGGGCTTTTCCGTAATCGCGCCCGTACCGCCTGCGCCTACCGACGCCTGCGCACGGCCCGTTCCGAGACCTGCGCCGGCAATTGCGATGCCCGCGCCAACGGCAAGACCCAGAGCGCGCAAACCGTAGCCCACGCTACCGGCCTGGCGATCTTTTTCGATCGCTGTCGTGCCTTCCGCGCCGCCTTCTTGCGCGTGCGCCGGGATAAACAATGGCCCAACGGCCAACATCAGAACCGCGATGGCCAACCCGGCCAGTGCGACTCTCACTCCGCTCCTATGCTTCAGAACCGTCACCATAGTGCCTCCTTCTTGAACGGTTGGTAACTTCTTCCTTCGGGACGATAAAACTTTGGCAGGAACTCAACATAATTCAGACGCAACGAGTGGATCGTTGGGCTAAACATGCTCAAACCGATATTGAACGTATGAATCAGCAGGGCCAGCGGAATCCCGATGATCAGCCCCACTCCGTGGGCGGTCTGATTGGCAAGGTCCGCGATTAGTACACCGGCCAGTCCGAGCGCCATAAGACGGCAGTAGGAAAGGACGTTGCCCAGAAGGGATACCACTTCCAAGGCGAGAACCGGGGCCATGGCGCCGGATGCCCATACCAGCAGCCCCAAGAAGATGACGACAAGCGCGACCGCAACGATCGTGAAGGGGAAGGCCGTGAACGGCGCCACTTTGAAGAACTGCATCGCGAATATGCCAATGGCAATCAGGCCGAGCAGCAACCCAAGCTTTTCTGCGGCGTGCTTCGCATGGTGATGGCTGAAGTCGGCCCAAATTCCGAGGACAAGCGCGAGGGGAATGTGAATTGCCCCAAACGCTATCGCGCAGAGCATCAACGTCGTCACATCATGTCCGCGATGGAAAAAGACCGGCAAGTGAAGCAACTTGTGTCCAAGGTCGCCGAAGTATTCGCCGAACACCACACCAAACACGGCGGATGACGCGGCCATCCAATACGCCACGGTGCCGATGTTGCTTAGGATATCGATATGGCCGAACTTGCGCTTCATGAAAAGACCGAACAACGCAACGACAGCAGCGTATCCAACATCGCCAAGAATGAACCCGTAGAAAATCACAAACGAGATTGCCACAAGCCCGGTCGGGTCGATGGTGCCGTATGTAGGCGGCTTGAAGATCATCAGCAACGTCTCGAACGGCTTGAGCAATTGATGATTCCGCAGGAATGTCGGAATCTCGTGCACGTCGATCTTGTCTATCGGGAGGTGGCTGACTAGCACCTGGCCCGGGAACTTGTTCTCGATGCGGGCGGTGAGAGTGCCGACCATGTCGCTCGGCGCCCAGCCGTGGATTACCCCGACCATCGCGCTTTGCGCGAAACTGCCCATCGATGTCAATTGCGATAGTTCATCCGAGATCTTCGCTTCGTACGCGAGCAACTCGGCCCCTATTTCTTTCGAGTAATTGAAGAGCCGGCCTTCCAACTCCTGGCCGCTCGATTTGTGCTTCGCGATCGCCAGATCGAGCTTCTGAATCACTTCCTGGATCGACGCCCCGCGGAGATCCTTCTCGGGGAGTTCCACGGGCGGAATCAACTCTTCCTTGAAGATGCGCGCCACAATTTCGTTGCGCGATGCCGGGTACGTCAACACGCCCGCCACGACGTTCCGCGAAACCTTGTGGCTGAACAAGCGGCTATCCGCGCCAATCTCGCCCTTGCGGCGTTCTTCCAGCCGCTCCAACCCTCGGGCCACGTCGCCCTTCAGGACGAACGCGCGGGCGTCTTTGCCCAACACCACGGGGCGGCCACCCAACAACGGGGCTATCGATTCAAGGGTCTTCTTGAAACTGGAAAGGACTTCCAGATTGTCTTGCACGTTCAAACGACGCCGGGTCAATGCGCGCAGTTCGCGCACCCAGCCCCGCGCCATTTCTTCTAACTCTTGGTCTGTCTTTGACTTAAGGCTGTTTCCTGCCGCCGTCACGTACTGAGGAAGCGGCTTTGCCGACAGCAGCGGGATCACCTCGTTGAGGGTCCGATGCTGGGTCTCGAGGGCGTCCGCCTTCTGCTGCTGGGACGGCTCCAAAGCGACGCGCTTCAGGAATCCGGGAGCGGCGTCCTGCGCAAGGGGGACTTCTTCGACGTGCAATAGGCCCTGATCCTGCAGGAATCCAACCACTCCGGGCATGGCTTCGCGCATGCACACAATCTCAAGGCGTTCCATTTTGGCGATCATCGGGTATGGTCCCCAGCTCGTTGTCCGGTGGGTGGTAATACGAGCGCAACGACGCTGCGAACCGCTATGCGCGCTTTCGCTTCCGCGTCCTTCCGCATGCGCTCAAGTTTTTCTTGCGCTTGTTTGATCCGCTGAAGGCGCTGAGCCTCGCGTTGCGTCTCCGCATCGCGCTGGATCCGGGTGACTTCCGCGGATAGCGAGGTAGCCGATTCCTCGGCGATTCGAGCCGCCTCAATCCGTGCCGCTTTTAGAATGGCTTCCGCCTGGCCATCCGCTTCATCTTGCTTGGCCAGAAGAAACTGCTCGTGTTGCGCTATCGCCGACAAGGCGGAACTAACGCTTGCCCCTGTCTTTTCCACGGTTCTCCGCAAAAGGTTGCCTGTCTATGGTGTCAGCCAAGGGTGGCGAACCCACGCAGCGTTTTGACCAAAAGAAGTACTTCCCCAGGCTTGCATCCCTACATGCCCGGCTTAGAATCGGGAGTTTGGCAAATCCGTGGTGCGTATGTCAAGTCCAGGCATATCCCAAGTGCCTGTGAGTGCTTCCGCAACTTCCGCATTCACGAGGTTTACGACGAATCCGATACAGCGGTATCAGTTCTTACCTTCCGTTAGGTCGCTTGCCATCGGACGCCGCGACGTGTAGTCCGCAATTTGCACTGGCGCGATTGAGCGCCGACGCAAATTGCTCACGTGCAAAACGTTGAGGTTATGTCATGAGGATTTCTCGCGAACACACTCTGCTTTGGGAGAACCGCTTTGTTTTTCACCACAAGTCTCGCGGACGCGCGGGTTGCGGGAGATGTTCGTGAGAAATCGGGCGTAGCACGATTCCGCTCCCATATAAGTGTGAAGTGCGCGAAGTTACCGCAGCCGCAACGATAAGGGGTTCTCAAGAAGACACCATGACGTGCGAGAAGGATATGTGCACAGCGCCGGCGGAATCACACGGTTGCACAGAAGGGTTGCGTGCGTTTATAAAGGAACTGGAATTAATGTGGAGCCCGACTCCGCGCACAAGACAAAGGGCAGGGGGCCTGGACCTGTTTATCCCTCGAATTTGTCACCGGTGCGAGCCGGGCTCCACAAAGTCTTCATGCGACTGGGGCGCGCATACTGCACCCTTCTGTATCAGACTTCCGCGATACTTGGCGCCCTCCTTCGGCACGAAGGATTTGCGCGCCCCGCATCGTCGCATGCTTATCCCGGAATTCTCACGAACTCATCTTGCACGTGGGCAATTTGTGTCGGCACTCAATCGCGCCGACACAAATTGCAGTCTATCGGTCAACAGAGGAAACCCGTAACCGACCTCTGTGCTCGGTTCGTACTTCCTACGGCTATCTAACAAGGCCCTGATGCCCGCAACCTCCACATCAACACCTTGCCTACACTACAACGCCGCAATGCCCGCCGTTACACACGCGATGCGGCATCTGTTCGCCGCGAAATAGTCTCAGTGCAAATCTTTCCTGGCATGCGCCGCCAGCCACTCGCACGCAGCGCCCGGCAAATCTTCATGGCCGCCATCGAAGATCGTCAGTCGTGCGCACCCCGCGCAGCGCCGCAAGTGGATTGCGCGTCCGTACGACGCGTCTTCCACACCATCGATCGATTCGCCGCGCCTCAAAGCAGCCAACGCGTCGTCTGCTACGATCTCCGCGCCCACATTCGATGCGAGCGTGTTGAACGCCCACACACTGTGCTGAATCCCGACACCCTTCGGTTGACCGTCGTGTATGCCGTGATTGATGTCCAGCGGCACATCCGCCGCGCCCGCCAGGTGATACACCGGTGAGCGATAGCGCAGCGCTTCATCCACTTTGCGCGATTCCCCGGGCATGCCACCCACAATGCGTCGAATATGACGATGGATCTTCGCCCCGCGCGCCGCGCTTTCGCGATAGAACTCCGCCAGGTCCGAAATCGGACACCACGCCGATGCTGCCGCCCACAGATGAGGCGTTTCCGCTGCCATCACCAGCGTCATGTGTCCGCCGCCCGACACGCCGCCCAGGTAGATGCGCGCCGCATCTACGTGCGTCGCCTTCTGCGCATACGCGACGGCATCCAACACATCCTGCCGCGCATACCGCGAGGCGCACGCCTTCGCATGACGGTTCGGACCTCGGAAATGCGGCGCGATGAAATGCCAGAGTCGTCGCGCAGCCTCGGCTTGCCATGGCCGTGAATCGAAATCGTATCCGTGTCGCCACGGATGCAAGTACACCAGCAGCGGCCGCGGCTCGGTCGATGCGGCGGGGATGAACAAGCAAGGTTGCCGCGCTCTATCCAGCGAACTGCGTACGACCACTTTCCAGCGAGCCGCATCCGGCATCACCGAATGCCGCCGCTTGAGTCCCAATGCCTGAAGTAGCCGTTTCATGCGAGACCTCGCAACATGCCGCTCATGCAGCAATGAAGACGCCCGCCGTGGAAGGCGGGCGCTACAAGAAGATGCAAATATGGGTATTACTTCTGGGGCGGCTGTTTAATCTGCAGCGACAGTTCGTTGAGCTGTTTCTGCGTCACTTGGTTTGGCGCGCCCATCAGCAGATCCTGCGCCTTTTGGTTCAGCGGGAACGCGATCACTTCGCGGATGTTTGGTTCGTCGGCCAGCAACATCACGATGCGGTCAAATCCGGGCGCGATGCCTCCGTGAGGAGGTGCCCCGTAGTGGAAAGCCTTCCACAAGGCGGGGAACTTCGATTTCACCACGTCCTCCGGATAGCCGGCGATTTGGAACGCCTTCATCATCACCTCGGGCCGATGGTTACGAATAGCGCCCGACGACAACTCGATCCCGTTGCACACCACATCGTACTGATAGGCCAGGATGTCCAGCGGGTCCTTCGTCTCCAGCGCTTCCAGCCCGCCCTGCGGCATTGAGAATGGGTTGTGCGAGAAATCGATCTTCTTTTCTTCCTCGTTCCACTCGAACATCGGGAAGTCGACGATCCAGCAGAATGCCGCGAGATTCTTGTCGATCAAACCAAGCTGGTTCGCGAGATATACGCGAACCTTGCCCAGCAGCGCATTCGTCACGTCGCGCGCGCCGGCGCCGAAGAACAACGCGTCACCTTCTTGCGCACCGGTCCGCTCGATCAATGCGGCGCGCTCGGATTCGCTCAGGAACTTGACGATCGGACCTTTCATCTCGCCGTCGCGCAATGCGATCCACGCAAGCCCCTTCGCGCCTTCGCCCTTCGCAAACGCTTCGGCGTCGTCGAAGAACTTGCGCGGTTGCGACGCCACGCCCTTCGCGTTGATCACCTTCACCGCGCCGCCGTCTTTCACCGCGGCGCTGAATACTTTCAATTCGCACGCGCCGAACAGGTCCGTCGCGTCGATCATTTCCATTCCAAACCGCAGATCCGGCTTGTCGCAACCGTACTTCTCCATCGAATCGCGATAGGCGATGCGCGGGAACGGGTTCGCGAGAATGCGCTTGTTCGATAGCTCGCCGAAGATACGCCCCAACAGCATTTCGATCTCTTTGAAAAGATCGTCCTGCGTAATGAAGCTCATTTCGATATCGATCTGGTAGAACTCGCCGGGACTCCGGTCCGCGCGCGAATCTTCATCGCGGAAACACGGGGCAATCTGGAAGTATTTGTCGAAGCCCGAGATCATCAGCAATTGCTTGAACTGTTGCGGCGCCTGCGGTAACGCGTAGAACTGCCCGGGATACACGCGGCTTGGCACCAAGTAGTCGCGCGCGCCTTCCGGCGACGAACTGGTCAGGATCGGCGTGTGGTATTCCGTAAAACCGCGCTCCGTGAGGTGCGCGCGCACCAACTGCGCCGTCTTCGAGCGCAAGAGGATGTTCGCGTGCAACCGCTCGCGCCGCAGATCGAGGAAACGGTACGACAGCCGCGTCTCTTCCGGATACTCCAACTCTTGATTGACCGGGAACGGCGTCGGTTCCGCCAGAGACTCCACGTGGAATCCCGAAGCAACCACTTCGATCGCGCCCGTCGCAAGGTTTGAATTCACGGTCTCCGGCGTGCGCGCCACCACGGTGCCCGTTACGATGATCACGCTCTCCTGACGCACCTGCTCCGCGTCCGCAAAAAATCCCTGCTCGGGATTCACCACAACTTGCGTCAATCCGTAATGATCGCGCAAATCGATGAATATCACGCCGCCATGGTCGCGTTTCCGGTGAACCCAACCCGCGAGCCGGACTTCTTTACCTACGTCGGACGGACGTAGCTCTCCACACGTCTGAGTACGAAAGGGGTGCATTGCTGTGTCTCCTGCGCGAAGAATGCCTTTATTTCCGCGCCACAATTGAACGGCGAATACTACTGAGCATACCGCACGTTGTCAAATTCTCCACACGAAACCGAGCCGCATTGCCTGCCTTTACGCCTTGGCGCAACCACGCGCACGCGCTATGCTCCCCAATAGACGGCTCTTGTGCGAAGCTGGTGGATATGGTAAAATTCGAGGTGTTGGATAAGGCGCCACGCGCCAAACCGTTTTGCCACAAGAATAGATGCCAAGCTCCGCTGTTTTCGCAGTTCTGACAGCCAAACTTGACAGCGTAACCTCTTTGTGGTTAAATGGTAGCTGCAACGTTTTCTGCTAGCGGAAGAAGGAGAAGACCAGTATGAAACATCTCACCATTGCAGTAGTTGCGGTGATGCTGCTCGCGGGCAGCGCAGCCGCTTCTACCTGCGGTCCCAAAGTTTGGGACGACATGTCCTGGTGGTGTCACACCGGGGCAACCCCTGAAGCTGTACCCGACACGGGTGCGGCGATTTGCGACAAAGGCCCGCGTTCCGGTTACTGGTGGTGGCCCAAGGAAGCCGCTTCCAATAACAACGATGAGGAACTGTGGGGCAACCGCGGCGTAGTCTACAACATGTGTCAGGCAACGCCGCCTCCGCCTCCGCCTCCTCCGCCTCCTCCACCTCCACCTCCTCCGGTGAAGCGTGAGAAGACGCTCTTCAACAACGTCCTGTTCGATTTCGACAAGGCCGTGTTGAAGCCCGAAGGTAAAGTTGAAGTGGACAAGGTCATCGCGGAACTCAAGAAGTACCCGAATGACACCATCGCCATCACGGGTCACACCTGCGACCTCGGAAGCGATGCGTACAACCAGGGTCTTGGTCAGCGCCGCGCCGACGCCGTGAAGAAGTACATGGTGGAGAACGGTATTGCGGAAGCCCGTATCACGTCCACAAGCCTTGGTGAAACGAAGCCGGCTGTTGCGAACGACAGTGCTGCTAACCGCAAGCTCAATCGTCGCGCCGAATTCGACATCACCATGAAAGACTAGCGCATAGCAGAAACATCCCGCCCCGGTGAGGCAACTCGCCGGGGCGGTTTCTTTTTACTCCTTGTTTACGATTGGAATTCCACTTATATCTTCCATCTTCAGCCCGAGATCTGGCGGCCTCAACTCGCTTTCACTCCACGGCTTACCGATGCGCTGAGGGTCCAGTGAGTCACCAATTTCAAATCTCAGATTTGAAATTTCAAATCTCTCAGGCCCCTGTCTTCAATCTAAAATCCAGAATCTAAAATCCAAAATCCCCTAGTAATCTATTCCTAATACTGCTAAAATCACCTCATGACCACCACAGACCCAACATCCCCGCTCTCCCCTCTCCTCGACCGATTTATGGAGTCCATCGTCTTCGAGGCGGGGCTGGCCGAGGCCACCCTAAACGCGTATTCCGCCGACCTGTCGGCCTACGTCACGTTTTTGGCGTCCCGTTCTGTTGACGACCCCACGACGATCACACGCGAACTGATTCTCGACCATCTGATTGAACTGCGAAAGAACGGACTATCGGCACGATCGGCAGCGCGCCATCTGAGCGCCATCCGCCGGTTCCACGCTTTCCTGCGCGACGAGCGTATCGTCACCGTTGACCCCACCGAAGGCTTCGATGCGCCACGCCTGAGCCGGACCTTGCCTCACGTGCTTTCCCACGACGAAATCGAGCGGATGATCGCCGCCGTGGACCTCTCGAAGCCTGAGGGCATTCGCGACGCCGCTATCCTTGAGTTGTTCTACTCCTGCGGGTTGCGCATCTCCGAACTCGCAACCGTCCCCTTGCGCAACGTCTCGCTCGAAGAAGGCGCTGTGCGGGTACGAGGCAAAGGCTCCAAGGTTCGGCTGGCGCCGCTCGGATCGCAAGCCGCCTTACGTATTCGCGCGTGGATCGAGATACGTAATCAAGGCCCCGTGAAAGCCGACACGCTCTTCCTCGGAAAGAGCGGCAAGCGCATGAGCCGCTCCAGCGTGTGGCAGGTTGTCAAACGCTATTCACGCGCCGCCAACATTCGGCAGAACGTCACGCCACACATGCTGCGGCACAGCTTCGCCACGCACCTCCTCGATAACGGCGCCGATCTGCGTTCCGTCCAGGAAATGCTGGGCCATTCCGATATCTCTACCACGCAGATTTACACGCACGTCACCACCGACCGGCTTAGCCGCGCCCACAAGCAATTCCATCCGAGAGCGTGAGAGAATTGAAAGGACCTTGACAGCCAAAACCCGCTGAAGGACTTCGCAATCCAATGTGCCCACGCCCCCTGCCACGTATATCTTGTCCATGTCATCCATTCTTTCTCTTCGCCGTCCTTCTTCTCTGCGCGCTCACCGTATTCGGAGAGGCTGCGCCGCTTCGCCTATCGCCTCACTACATCGCCGCGCCACTACCCGATCAATCGCGCGAGGAGTGGTTGCAGGCGCTCAGCGACTACCGTGCAAGCATTCGAGCCACACTCGACCGTTCCATCTACGACCGCCCGGACCTCCAATGGGCCTCGTCCGCGTTCACCTGCCATTTCACATTCATGTACGACCGTTCCTTTTACAGTCCCGATACCGGCGCGTATACGCTTGATTCATTCCTAGGCGACGGGCAACGCGAGTTTGGCGGCTACGATGCCATCGTCTTGTGGCAGGGTTATCCACGCCTCGGTTTCGACGACCGCAATCAAGTCGATATGTACCGTGACATGCCCGGAGGACTTGATGGCCTTCGTGACCTTGTGCGCGGCGCTCGTGCGCGCGGCGTGAAGGTCTTCATCGATTACAATCCTTGGGATACCGGCACACACCGCGAAAACATGCCCGACCAGGACATCGTCGCCGCTCTGATTCGTGATATCGAAGCCGACGGAGTCTTTCTCGATACGATGACCGGCGCGGGTCCCGAATGGAGGAATGCTCTCGACGCAGCCAAGCCGGGTGTCGTTCTCGCTCCCGAGATTCACCCGGAGATTGCTCAACTCTCCGTCTGCAATCTATCGTGGGCGCAGTGGCTCGACGATCCTGTGCCGCCCGGCATGCTCCACCTCAAATGGATCGAGCCTCGCCACATGCAGCACCAAATCCGGCGTTGGGACACCTCCCATGCGCGCGAAATCGAGACGGCCTTCTTTAACGGAAGCGGCGTCCTCGTCTGGGAGAACGTCTTCGGCACGTACAACCCGTGGCCGGACGCCGACCGTGCGTCGTGGCTGCGCGCATCAACGCTCCTCAAACGGTACGCGCCCGTCTTCACCAACGATTCGTGGGGTCCCTTCTATCCAACGCTCCAGCCCGGCCTCTACGCGCACCGTTGGCAAGGTGACGCTATCGACGTCTACACCCTTTACGCCCCTGGAAAAACGCTCACCGATGTTCCAGCGCTCGCGGTGCCGCTGCAAGAAGGCGACACCGTCTGGGACGCATGGAACGGCGAACCTGCACGAGTGTCTCCTTCCGATGCGGCGCAGCCGCCCGTGGTCACCTCTTCGAATGTGGGGCAGCCGCCCTCGGCTGCCGCTTCTGCCCACATTATCTCCACAGTCGCCCCGCTAGGCTGTGTCGCCGTCATTCACGCCAACGCGACACCCGAATCGCGCGCCGCATGGACGCGCCCGCCCACGCCACCGTCACCCAATCCACAGCGCAACGCCCGGCGCTCGGTGATTGACCCCACGCCCATCGCAACCACACCGTATACGCCCGCAAACAAAGTGCCCGATGGCATGGTCCTTGTCCCGGTAAGCGCTTTTCGCATGACCATCACGCACCAACGCCGCGAATGCGGTTGCTACCCCGATCCCGGCACACCACCCGGCAAGTGGCGGGACAATCTTTGGGGGTCGCCGTTTGACGGCACGATTACCCACAACTTCGGCGACGTGTCGGTCCGGGCCTTCTACATTGATGAGACTGAAGTCTCCAACGCGCAGTACGCGGCCTTTCTTGCCGCGACACACTACACGCCCAAGCATCGCGAGAACTTCCTCAAGCATTGGCACGGCGCCGCTCCTCCCGCGGACATCGCGGAATTACCCGTGGTCTATGTCGACATCGACGACGCTCGCGCCTACGCACGATGGGCCGGGAAGCGTTTGCCCACCGAAGCAGAATGGCAACTCGCATCGCAAGGGACGGATGGGCGAAAATGGCCGTGGGGAAATGAGTTCGATCCACGGTTTTGCGTGTGCGACGCCAAGGGACCCATGCCGGTGCGGGCGCTGCCCGAAGGACGCAGCCCATACGGCTGCTACCACATGGCTGGTAACGTGTGGGAGTGGACCGAGAGCGAACGCGACGACGGCCATACGCGATTCGCTATGGTGCGCGGCGGGTCATGGTTTACCGCGAAGGGCAGCGGATGGTACGCTCCTTCTGGTCCGCAACCGTGCGATTCTCATGCGAAGTTTATCCGCATGTGGCCCGGACTCGACCGATGTGCGACAATTGGATTCCGTTGTGTAAAAGACATTCAACCGCAATAGAAGGCGCAGGGGGCGCCTCACGGACTAGGGGGACACGATGAAGAAGGTTCGCGAGAAGGAACAGAAGGCGCTCGCAGGCAGTCAACAAGCCACCACGCGCGTGGCGCGCCGCGGCGAGCCGAAGATCGGCGTCGAGGAATTCATGTCGGTCGCAGAGCGATTCGGTTTGTCGAAATCTACCTTGAAACAGATTCGCGCAATTGTGGCCAAAGAAGACTGGGGCGAGGGACCTTTCTTCGCCAACTACTATTCGCCTCTGAAAGAAACGAAGGTGCAAGCCTTCCAACGGGCCGCGCGCGAACTCTTTAAAGTGAAGTTTGCGCTGGGCACGAGTTCGGGCACCGGCGCGCTGCACAGCGCGATGGTCGCCGCGGGCGTTGGCCCGGGCACGGAAGTCATCTGCCCGGCGATCGGATTCTTCGCCACGTCCGCGTCCGTGGTAACGTCCGGTGGCGTACCCATCTTCTGCGACGTCGATCATTCGTTGCACATGGACCCCAAGAAACTTGAAGCCCTCATCACGCCACGCACGGTTGCCATTGCGCCCACGCATGTCATGGGCGGTGTCTGCGACATGGACCCCATCATGAAGATTGCCCGCAAGCACAAGCTCGTTGTCATAGAAGACTGCGCGCAATCCTGCGGCGCGACCTACAAGGGCAAGCCCGTTGGCACCATTGGCGACATCGGCATCTTCAGCATTGCCGCGTATAAGATAGTCGGAGCGGGCGAAGGCGGTCTCCTCATCTCAAATGACAAGCACCTCTTCGATCGCGCCAATGCACTCGCCGAATGCGGCGGACTGTGGCGTCCGGAACGATTCGCGCTGCCGCGCTACGAAGGTGAAATCTATTGCGGTTCCAACTACCGCATGTCGGAACTCGAAGCAGCCGTCGACGTCGTGCAGATGCGCAAGATGCCCGCGATGATCAAACGATTCCGCGCCGTGAAGAAGAATATGGCCAAGTACTTGAAGACCTACAGAGAGATTCTGCCGCAGAAATCCAACGAGCCTCAGGGCGAGATCGGTTATCTGCTGCGGTTCTTCCCCGAGACCTTTGAGCTCGGCGAACGCCTCGTAAAGTCCCTGCAGAAGGCTGGTATTGCCTGCGGTATGCGCGGCAAGAATGCGGGTCCGGATTGGCACATCTACAGCTACATGTATCCCGTCATGCTTAAGACGAAGGCCACGGAGCACGGCTGCGCATTCCATTGCCCGCATTATGCGGCCAAAGGCGGCAACGTCGAATATGCCCGCGGCGATTGTCCCGTTGCCGATGACCTGTTCGACCGCGTAATCAACATCAACCTGAACCAGTGGTACTCGGCAGCCGATTGTAAAGACCTCGCGACGCGAATGAACGCGGTCTTCTCGAGTTGCTGCACCGAAGACAAGTCGGGCGCGCCGTGGTTGTAAGATAGGGTCTAGGGTCTGGGGTTTAGGGTCTGAGATTCGACACTTGAGGCTCAGATGCCAGGCTGTCGCGAGAGCATCGCATTCTCGCGATGGTCGGTGCATTGCTTCTGGCTTCGTGAAGCTCAGAACTCAAATCTGAGATTTCAAATCTCTTGTAGTCCGGTGCATCGAAGTACGAGTGCAACTCGACTGCATCGGATATGAGAAGTTACGACCATAATGAAGAGAGGCAGCCTCCGCAGGCTGCCTCTCATTGCTTAACGCAAACGACTCTATGCCGGAATCGATTTACACTCCGTCAAACGGTTTGTTGTAACTCCCCAGAGTGCGCGCGCTGTCCATGGTGAACGGGAACCGCGTATCCGGATACCGCACGAACTTCACGTGTCCGTCTAAATAGAGCACGTTGCCTCCGCCCGGAACGTGCGAGAAATCGATTGGCTTCACCGTGGCGTGATCCCACATCAACGGTATTTGGCTCGATGCCATTGACGTTGCTGCAGGATTGTTGATGTCCGAAACCAGGAATCGCTCGATGCCTTCCCGCAACCGGTAGATTGTATCGCCGTTGTTCACTTGAGTCCCCGCAAACGCATCCGATACCGTGAAATCCTCGTCGCTTGCCGCGCCGTTCGTCGCGACGTTCTCCGCAGCCAACTCGCCCCACGGCGTATTCACAAACTCGGGTTCCTCGTGGCGGCCATTGATGCCCGTGCCGAGAGTTCCCAGCAATGGCCCCAGTATGTTCACATCGTCCAGCAGCAACCACCCCGTGTAGTGATACGGTTCCTGACCGATCTCCGTAGGCTCGATGACGCCGTCGCCGTTGCCTTTGCCGCCGTCGTATCGCGAAACGGGGTCCGCGTTCGCGCCCCACGACGGACACCAAATCACGTTGTAGTCGTTGATGTACTCCGGAATCATCGCGGGTCCGTTGAACATCATGTCGCGGTGCAACTGGCCGTTGTACCGAAACACCTGCCGCTGCGGAAACCGGCCCTTGTGTTCGCTCGCGTACATGAACAGCGCAAGGCCCATTTGCTTCAGATTGTTCTGACACGACGCCCGCCTTGCCGCTTCACGCGCGCGCGCCAGCGCCGGCAGCAAAATCGCCGCCAGTATGCCAATTATGGCTATCACCACGAGCAATTCGATTAACGTGAACCCTCGCTTCCCCTTCATTAGCTCTCTATTCCTTCCGCTCCGAAATTCTCGCCTGCCTTCCGCAGACGCGTCTACCGCTGCGTGAACGCAGGCGCCCCCTTCTCGTCGGCAAACCACATTACCGGCCCTTGGTCCGTCACCTGCAAGAAGATGCGTCCTTGGTCATTCTTGTCCCGAAGGGTTATCAACGGTTCCTGATCTTTGATTTGAATGTAGATGCGTCCCTTGTCGTTCGCGTCACGCATGCTGAGCAGCGGCTCCTTGTCGTCCACTTGCATGAAAAACCGCGGCTTCCCTTCCTTGTCGCGTAGCGTGATGATGGAGGTACCATCCGCCGTAACACCGCTCCAAAACCGCGCCACGCCTTTCGAATCCAGTAGCGTCATCCGCGTATTGCCATCCGAATCCACGCCGATTCGCCCGCGCACCACGCCGGTGTTGTCCACCAGACGGAACTCCGGGGCTTCCAGCCCATAGCTGGCCGCCTCGGCTGGCGAGCCCTTCAGCAGATAAACCGTTGCGACTGCCGAAAGGGCGCCTGCGACTACCGCAGTCACCAGGGAAAGTGTCAATTGCCTGTTCACCATGGATATGTCCCTCTTGTATCTCCGGTACAACGTCGCCAGGAGGACATGGTACCCGAGGAGCGCCCGAATGTGAACTTTCGTCCAAAAACAACTGCGCCCGTGAACCGAATCGTCCACGAGCGCGAAAGATCTCCGAAACTACCGGGAAGTCCCCGGGTTATTTCTTGGGTTTAGGTTTGGGCGCAGACGGCCGCGTCTGAATGTCCGTCACGATGAACCGCGGCATGCCGACTTGCTGTCCCGGAGCAAGCTGAGGAACCTCGGAACCGCTGTTGGCCTTCACCAGATTCATGGCCATCGGCGTGGGAGTTCCGCCCGTGCTTCCGATCCAGTACGAGCCCAGAGCGGTCACCACAAGCACCAGCAACGCGCCGGCTAGCAGTCGCGATGTGGGGTGATTTCGCATCGTATCCTCCATGGTCTTTACCTACAGGGTGGCTCGACAGCCATCTTGCATTACATCCAACTAGACGCGCTATTTGCGCACCCTATTCACTATACCCCATCCTTTCCCAGAATGAAAGTCGCGGAATTGGCGAAAACGGCAGCTTGCGTTTTGCGCCCACTCCAAGTCTCGCCGATACAAAACGTGGTCCAACTATGCGTACAATGGAGGTTTACGGGGTAGGTTCCATGTCAGAAGAGCATGTCGTCATTCACTCCAACCGTCCCAACACCGTCGATTCCCTTGCGCACGACTTTCGTGAACTGGGAATTGACCGCTGCGATGTGCTGCTCGTCCATTCTTCGATGGGCAGTATAGGGTGGGTGTGTGGTGCGGCCCAGGCGGTGGTTCTGGCGCTCGAAGAGGCACTGGGGCCGTCCGGCACGTTGGTCATGCCAACCCACTCGACACATCTTTCGGACCCTGCGCCGTGGGGTTCTCCGCCGGTGCCCCGCGAATGGTGGCCGGTTATACGCGAGTCACTACCGGCATACGACCCCGATCTCACGCCCACCCGAAGCATGGGGTCTATTCCGGAGTGTTTCCGCAAGCAAACCGGCGTGGTCCGAAGCGCACATCCGCATGTTTCGTTCGCGGCGCGAGGACCGCATGCATCGGCCGTCGTTTCCGAGCATTCTCTCGCCTATGGGCTTGGCGAGGGCTCTCCCCTTGCCCGCATTTACGAGCTTGACGGCTGGGTGCTTCTCCTTGGCGTGGGACACGAAAACAACACGTCGCTCCACCTCGCGGAGCATCGAGCGGACTACGCAGCCAAACGAGTCGTGACTCAATGGGCTCCGATACGCAAGGATGACCAACGCGTGTGGGTCTCCTTTGACGGTCTCAACTGCGATTCGAGTGACTTTGATTCCCTCGGCCGCGCCTTTAACGAGACCGGACAGGCTGTCTTTGGCAACGCGGGAGCAGCGGCTGCGGTCCTCATGCGACAACGCGCATTAGTCGATTATGCGATTCGTTGGTTCGAGGCCAACCGGACGTAGCGAGGCAAGCGAAATGTCTTATTCATGCAACAGTCCTTATCGTTGGTGTGATTGTCCTGGGCTACGTCGTCTTTACCTTGCCCTATTACTCGCGGCCCTACTCCTTGCCTCAACGCTTGCCTTCGCCGATCCGCTCCGTATCGCCGCCGACCCGGAACATGGGCGTCTTGTCGGCTTTGCGGACCCGCGCAGCGGACATGAATTCGTTGACCTCGCCTTCAAATCGCCACTCTGGTCCGTCGATACCTTGAACGCTACTGTCCCGGGATTCGACGCGGATACCGCAAAGACGTTCAGGGCAGGCCGCTCGTCCGGAGATCCGCAAACGCTCGAATGGGTCTGGTCCGACTTCGGCCTGGCTTCCGCTCCGGACCTGCGGGTCGTCGCGTCGATTGCGCTGGCTGAGGATCAGCCGATGAGCCGTTGGCGGCTCCGCATCGAGAATGCCACCGGCATTCCTATCAAAGCTGTCCACTTTCCGCACATCGAGAACATTGCGCCGCAACCGAACGAAACTCTTGTTGTCCCGATGTGGATGGGCGAACTCACCGGCCAGCCGCGCAAAGCCATGAATGGGGCCGATGGGACTCCCAAACGAAACGAGTGGGGATATCCGGGCATCCTCTCCATGCAATGCCTCGCGCTCTATGACGGGGAAGGCGCCGGGCTCTATGTGGCCTGCAACGATTCGGAAACGCGCCAGAAGCGCTTCGCCGTTTTCGGCAATGGCAAAGGCAGTCTTGGCGTTGAGATCGTCCACCTCCCGGAGAGCGGGGCCGATGCCGCGCGCTATGCCATGCCCTACGATGTCATCCTTGGCGCGTACCAAGGCGACTGGTACACCGCCGCGGAGATGTATCGCGCATGGGCCATCGAGCAGCCCTGGGCCAAGCAAAGCCGGCTAAAGCTCGGGGTCACGCCTGCGTGGGTCACCGATACTGGAATTTGGATTTGGAACCGTGGCAAAGCATCGGGGGTGTTGGAACCTGCCGTAGACCTCTCCGAGCGCTCCCAACTCCCGGTCAGCGTGTTATGGCACTGGTGGCATGGTTGCCCCTACGACGCGGGATTCCCCGAATACCTGCCGCCGCGCGATGGCGACGAGCCCTTCATGCGAGCCTTATCCGCCGCGCAGGCAAAGGGCGTACACGCAATCGTCTACATGAACCAGCGCCTATGGGGTATGACCACGGAAAGCTGGAAGACACAGAACGCCGAGCGGTATGCCGTCAAAGACGCGGAGGGCCACGTACGGCCCGAGGTATACAACATCTTCATGAACGTCCCGTGCGCATCGATGTGCATGGGCACAGCCTTTTGGCGCGACACCTACGCAGGCATTGCGGAGAAGGCCGTGCGGAATTTGGGCGTCGATGGCATCTACATGGATCAGGCGTGTTCAAGCTTAGCCTGCTACGACTCCACGCACGGCCACCCCTTGGGCGGGGGCTCGTACTGGATGAACGGATTCCGCATGCTGCAAGCGGACATTCGCACGAGGTGCGAACCTTCCAAACCCGTGGCGCTGGCTGGCGAGGGTTGCGGCGAGGCCTGGCTCCCTTACCTCGACCTGATGCTCAATCTTCAGGTCAGCACCGAGCGCTTCATGGCTCGCGACCTCTGGGAGCCCGTTCCGTTCTTCCACGCCGTGTATCACGATCACGCGGTGTTCTTCGGCACGTACGGTTCGCTTACCATGCCGCCTTATGACGAGTTGTGGCCCGCAGAATTCGCGCCCGCGGAACCCCTGGGACTTCTCGACAGGAAGTTTTCGCGGCAGTTCATGCTTGAACAGGCACGCACGTTTGTGTGGGGACAACAACCGTCGATCGCGAACTATCGCCCCGACCTCTGCGATTCGCGTGGTGATGAAATGAACTTCGTGTTCAAGCTCGCGCGGATGCACCGGGAGATGAGCAAGTACCTTTTGCGAGGTGCGTACCTTCGTCCCCCTTCATTTCATGCACCTGAAGACGAACTCGATATTTCGCGCCTGTCTATATACGCTGGCCAACGCGAGCATCTCAAAGAATCTCGCAAGACCGTCCCTGTTGTCATGGCGTCAGCGTGGCGCGCGCCCGACGGTGACGTAGCCGTCGCTATCGTGAGCATCACGGGGCAAGAACTTCGCGTATCCATTCCCTTGCCGGAAAAAGACTACGCCATTCCAAGTCATGCGGATATCTTCGCCAACGACGGCACGGCTCGCACGCTCATCGGATACTACAAGGGCGGCGACTATACGCTCGACCTCCACCTGGCTCCACGTGAGGCCCGTGTTATCGAGTTCAACAAGAAATAGCAGGACTCCAAGTCGTTTGCATCTGGGTATTCGACGAATTGCTGCTTACGTCCGTTGCGTCCCCTGCGCATACACCTCGACCATCTCCATTAAGAACAACCTGCGTATTGCGTCGTACCCCCGATCGTTGGGGTCCTCGAGATTATCGTAGTACCAGTAGTGCGGGTCGTCGCTGCGGTAATGGGGCTTCCAAGGCCGCGCGCAATGTACGCCGTGCCCGAGAAAGGCCTCATGCATATCCACGACATGCACATTGGAGTACTTCTCCGCGCACGCCTTGATGATGCGATTGTACTCCGCGAGAATCGCCACGCCGTCCGGCCATTGCGGTAAGCCCGCCGCGGGCGCATCGGCCGATCCGTCGGTCGGATCGTAGATGGTCGCCAGAAAGATGTGACACCCGCCCGGAAACAGTGCGGTGATGCGCTCCAGAATCGTGTGCATGCGCGATTCGAAATTGGCAATCCACGGTTTGGCCTGCTCCATCGTCGCGCCATACATCGCCCCTTCGCGCGGTGGAATGCGCCCGTACATATGGATGAGGTCATTCCCGCCGGTCGTCACCACGACCACGCCCCTGGTGTTCGCGTCGAACGGCGAGAGTCTTGGAATCTGTGATTCGATGCAGTCTATGGAAGTACTTCCGGACACGGACTCGTTGCGCAGCGTCAGCATTGGAAACACTGCCGCGAGTGAACGACCTTGCATGTCGGCGAATTCATCCGGTGGATTCTTCGCCAATCGCTCAACATAGGAGAGTCCCGGTGATGCGCCGTAACCCGCCGTAACGCTGTCGCCCAATCCCAGCAAGACGACAGGGCCGTCCCCCCATGTCTTCTGAAACGGTTCCAGCGGTACGGAAGGCCCTGCCGGGCCACTTCCAATTGGGCGGGACAGATAGTAATGGTAATACCCAAGCGCACCGCCAATCAGGACGGCGGATGCGAGGGCCAATACGGCAATGCGGGGGGCCGAGGTTCGCCGAGTACGGGATTCGTTGGCCAAATCGCTCATGACTGATCTCCGGTGTTGCAGCGCCGCACTCCTGCCTGACCGAGCGCATTCTGAGGTTGCACCTACAGGATGGTCAATTCTCACTGTACTGATCACAATATACTGCGCGTAAGCCGCACCTTCGCGCGTGTGTGTCGGGGAATGCGAATGGAGTATCATAGTCTGGATTTCTCACGAACACACGTGAACATATTCTGTAACCAGTGGAAATGAGAGTCTTGCAGCAAAGAACAGAGCGGATATCCACAGACAGAGTGTGCTCGTGAGGAATCCTCATGGCATAACCTCAAAGTCTTGCACGTGAGCAATTAGCGCCGGTGCGAATTGCGGGATGGGAGGCCGTTAAGGGACTCTGCGGCAGCGTGGATGCGCCCATAAAGGAGAACAGTATGCGCGCAAGTCAGGATCGGAGCAGGGCGGTGAGCCGGGCGGTAATTGCATTGGCCGCGGTGACGACCTGCTGTATGACGGTTTATGCGAAGGACGAGAAGCCCAAGTCGGTGCCCATCGACTTCACGATGAAGTGCAACGTCGACAAAGACGGAAAGACGATGCCGGAAGGGCAGTTTGAAGAGGGCAAGGCTTGGGAGACTTCCGATTTCTATGGACAGGGCAAAGTAACGTTGGAAGGCGATACGGTCGTGATCGGTACGGGTAATGACATGACCGGTATTCGCTGGAAGGGCCCGCTGGCGAAGATGAATTACGAGATCACACTCGAGGCCAAGCGCGTTGAAGGCTCGGATTTCTTCTGCGGTTTGACGTTCCCGTACAACGACGACTTCTGTTCGTTAATTCTCGGTGGCTGGGGTGGCAGGTTGGTGGGGCTATCCTCCTTCGACCATATGGACGCATCTGAAAACGGCTCAGCCACGTGGCGGGATTTCGAGAACGGCAAGTGGTACTCCATCCGTCTTCGGGTCACTCCGAAGAAGATTGAAGCATGGATTGACGAAGAGAACGTGATTGACGAATCGACGGAAGGCCGGAAGATCGGCATTCGATGGGAAGTCGAGAAGTCGTGCCCGTTGGGAATCGCGACTTGGCAGACTACGGGTGCCATACGAAATGTGAGACTGCGCGCGTTTCCGGCAGCCGCGCAACCTTAAACCGGGATCAACGCGGAAGCGTACTGACATAGACGTAACAAGGAAAATCCGGTGCACGATCCGGAGACCCTTGAGCCAGGGGGAGACTGACCACCGTGACTATCACGCACTTACTGGAAGAGCGCGCGTGTTCGCTCAAAGACAAGGCCTTTCTAATATGCGACGGTGAAGAATACTCGTACACGCTCGTGAACGAGATGGCGAACCGCGTTGCGGTCAACTTAGCCGCAAGAGGGGTGAAGAAGGGCGACAAAGTACTGATCGTACTCGGCAACTGTGTCGAGTTCGTGTACCTGATGCTGGGACTGGGGCGCATCGGCGCGCTGATGGTTCCTGTCAATCCGCTTCTGAAACCTCAAGAAATCGCCTACATACTCGACAATAGCGACGCGGAGACACTCGTGACCCTCGCGGATTTCGCGCCGTTGTGCGAACACGCGAAGAAGCTGGTTCCGAGGCTCAAGCACATCTTCATCACCGGCGACGGCGCGGAAGGGTTGGATTGCTTTGATGTGCTGCTGGAGCCGGTGTCCGAATTTCCGGCAATACCCATCACGGCCGAGGACGAGGCGGCGATCATCTACACATCGGGAACTACGGGCACCCCCAAGGGAGTCGTGCTGACTCACCGGAACTATCTGTCAAATACTCGCATGTTGATGCACGTGATTCCCATGGCTCCCGACGATCGTTTTCTCATGGTGCTGCCTCTCTTTCACGTAAATGCTCAGTTGACGTCCGTACTGGTCCCCTTGTCCGCTGGAGCCACGGTCATCATGACGCGCAAGTTTGCGCCGCTTTCCATTCTGCCGTTCATTGAGAAGTATCGCGCTACCGTAATGAGCGCTGTTCCCACGATCTACATGGTTATGTGCCGCATGATGCAGGCAGAGCCAAGAGACATCAGTTCGATTCGTCTGTTCGCGTCGGGCGCGGCTCCACTCCCCGAGAGCATTTACCTCGCCACCCAGGAAATCCTTAAGAAGCCCTTAATCATGGGATACGGCCTGACCGAAGCCACCTGCGCGAGCGCGGTTGCCGACTACCGCGACCCGATTCGATGGGACAGTGTTGGACCGCCCCTGCGCTACACGTCCATTCGTATCGTCGGCGACGACGGGTTTGAAGTTCCGGTCGGCGAGGTGGGCGAGATTCTCATCGCGGGCCCCACCGTGATGAAGGGGTATTACAAGGACCCGGAGGCTACCGCCGAAGTCCTCAAAGGCGGTTGGTTACACACCGGAGATTTGGGGCGTTTCGACGAAGACGGTTATCTCTACATCGTCGGCCGCCTGAAAGACATGATTATCCGGGGCGGGCAGAACATCTACCCTGCTCAGGTGGAGAATGTTCTTTCCGTTATGCCGGGTGTTGAGGAATGCTGTGTTGTGGGCGTGCATGAAGAGCGCTGGGGGCAAGAGGTGTTGGCGGTCGTGAAGCGGGCAAACGGCTCTGCTTTGAGTGAACAGGATGTCATCGAGTATTGCCGTCAGCATCTGGCTACGTATAAGTGTCCACGCTTCGTGGAGTTCATGGATGAACTTCCGAAGACCGCGACAGGCAAGATCAAGAAGCCAGAAATTGCCGAGATGTTCGCCGACTTGGTCAGCCGCAGGAAACCTTCGTAAGAGCAGACTCCGTAAGTGTTCTTGGTCCCTGCAATTGGTTTGATAAAAAACAGATGAGGCGGGTCTTTACAACCCGCCTCATGCGCAAAAGTTAGGCTCTACCTGCGAGGCGCTGGCCGCGCGGGAGCTGCGGGAGCCGCACCCGCCGGGGCATTCTTCGCGGCCTCAGCGGCGGCTTTGCGTGCCTTCTCGGCCTCTTCAAACGCGCGCTTGGCGGTCTCTGCGTCTTTCACCTTGTTCTGCGAAAGCTCAATGAGCTTTGCCTTCTGTTGCCCCTGCGTGCGCGGCGCGTCATCAGGCACAACATTGAGTACCGTTGGAACACCCTTATACGCGTCCACGGCCGCATCGAACTTGTTGTCAGACACAAGCCGGTCACCTTCGTCAATACGGTCTTGCGCCTCGTCGAGCACTTTGTTGATGATGCGGTTGATCATGCGGCGGGCTTCTTCCGAGCCCTCGTTGGCACTGGTTTCTTGTTCCTTAAACTCGTCGCCAACCTGCGAGAACACCACAATGGCCGTACGGAAATTCGCGAGCGCCCGCTCATTCTGGTTGTCGGTCATATCAATCTCGGCCTTCTTCATAACGCTCTGACCGGCGGCAACGGTTTCCATGGCGAGCTTCAAGCGCTGGTCGCGCTCGGTAATCGCGACCTGCGTGCTATTGATCATCTTTGCCGCTTCTTGATTCGATTGATCGAACTCAAGGGCCTTCGTGAAATTGCCTAGAGCGTTTTGAAGCGTATCGTTGGGCGCATCCTTGTTGGAAGCCAGTTGAAACAAGCGATTGCCTTCGCTCATGTAATGCTGAGATAGCTTCTTGAGAATCCGGTCACGCTCGTTTCCGCTGTATTGCAGCGCCGATGTCCACTCCGACACGCCGCGCTCACGGCCTTTCTTGTCGCCGGTAGCGTAGAACGCGTCCGCGATACGCTCATAATCGCCGAGCAGGGTGGACCGCTGCTTCGCAAACTGGTCGTAGACGCGCTCGGCCTCCTTCACGTTCTTCTTGACCTTGAGCAGATACTCAATCTGATCGACCAGATAGCGGGTCAACGCCTGGTCGGAAGGCTTTATGTCCGCCGAGTCGCCTTCGGGAAGCAGCACGGTGTACCAAACATCGGATACGGCCTGCACGGCATCGTTAAAGAACACCTGGCCGCCTTGCTTCAAGAATCCGTCGTACCCCAGCCCGCGCTTGTAGTCCGAGGCGATTAAGGTGCGCGCGTCGCCGTGCAGTTCGTCGGCCTTGGTGAAGTACAAGGTGGGGTTTCGCACGTATTCGAGACGCGTGCGACGCGTACGGTAGGTGTATCCGGTGATGTGTTCGTCAATATCCTTTTCGATGAGCTCCAGCGTCTGCTGCGAAGCGGCATCGTTTTCGTAGGCGTACGGAAGGCAGACATCGGCAACGAGACCTGCCAGGACTCCCATGCGAAATGCGAAGTAGCTGCCCGCGCCAAATTTACGCGCTTCGCGAAGCAGTTGAATCTGGGTACCGATCGCATTGACGACTTCCGCCTTCGATCCCAGGGGAACGTCTCCGCCCAGCACGTCCAGATTGGCCAGCGCACCTCGGATGACGTCCGGCTCATAGTCCACGTTGACATTCTTAAAGGGGTTGTTAAAGGACTGCTCCAGCACCTGGAAGCTAGTTCCCACGATGGCACGCTTGGAGGTTGGTCCCCAAGCATACGCCGACAATGGGAGGATACCCGCAAATGCCGCGATCGCCATGACCTTCAGAACACTACCACGCCCCATGATTATCCTCTCTGTCATGTTACCCGATCCGCCGTGGTATCACCGGCGGACGATATACCAAGCATTCTCGCGTCACGCTCGCTTACTGCCGGAATTGCGTACTTTCCGGAGCCCCAACACAGCTACTGTCACGCGTCTACCTTTGTTTCGCGCACACCAATCCCGGATCCTATCCGGAATTTCCAAGTATTATGGACGTACGAAAGGTCAAAAGTACAGAGGCATCCCTCCGGCCCGCAGCGCATGCAAGACCGGACTCCGGCGCTCTGCCCAAATCCCTTTCCCGCACAAGGGCACCCCCCTTTTTCGTGTTCTGGCCTACCCTACGTTTCTGGAGTCGCTTCGTTCGCTACCTG
>JAIBAQ010000032.1 GCA_019695095.1 Candidatus Hydrogenedentota bacterium | reverse complement strand
TCCAGCAAACACGAATCGACGAGACACGCCATCGACAACGAATGATGAAATTCACAATACGCGGGAAGGCCCACGGGAATGTCTTTAGACACCATATTGGTGCTGCCCGCGCTACGGCAGCGCAGCCACACGCAACCCGTCGTGCCGAAATCCCAGTTCTGAATGAAGTTGTGGCGGCCCGCCAATCCCACGCAGTCGCGGGTCAACACCTCGTTACTCGTTCCCACCTGGAACAGATAGCCGTTTCCGCCGCCGCCTCGGTTCTGGGACCGCTCCAGATGACAGTCCTCAACGGTGACACGCTTGCTCTGCTCGACTAAGAGACCGTTACTCTGTAAATGATATCCGTCCGCATCGGGATGCGGCGAAGCAAAGCTGCCGATGTTCTTCATCCAGCAGTCTTTCACATTGAGCATCGAAATGGCGTCCACCTGATTCAGAGACCATGCCGTGTCCCAATCGACCGCATTGGCGACGGACAGCGACTCGATACCGCACTCCGAGAGATAGCCGGATTCCTCGCGCAAGCTGGCGCTATCGCGCATCTTGGCGGCATAGCGCAAGGGAACGTCGAACGTAACCTTGTCTGGCGTACCAGACGTATCCACGGCAACCACTGTCCGGCGGAAAATGGGCTTCCACTGCCCGACAAACACAACCCACGTGCCGGTCATGTTATGTTCCGCGATGAACTCATCCGTTATGACCCAGCCAAGGCTTACCTCGTCACCCACGTTCAGACTCGACGCGTCATTCACGTATACGTCGAAGGAGCGGCTTTCGGCGTCTTGTGCTAAGAGGATGTCTGTACCACGACTAACGTTCCCGTGAAATGAGATGTGCGCGTTGTAGGCCATCCCGTCGGTTTTTGTGAAATACAACTTCGTCTTGTCTTGTCCTTCGCCTTGAATGACGACACCCGGCGAGGTCACGGAAAGCACGCCGTCGCATCGATACAGACCTTCGGGCAGAAAGACAACGCCGCCGGCCACAGAAGCAGCAGCAATAGCGGATTGGATCGCCGCAGTTGTATCGCTGGCGCCGGTGTTGTCGGCTCCGTAACCGGTAACGGCATTGAACACCGCCCCCGGCGCGGGGTTGGGAGGATCGTCTTCTCCGTAATGGTATCCCGCATAGGAAAAGTCATGCAGGTAACGTCCCGCGTTGTCCTCGAAAGAAGGAGTCCAATTCACAGGATAAAGGACGCTGCGCCATGCGCCCGTGGAGGGAGGACAACCCACGGCAGCAATCAATACCCCTGCAGAAAGCAGAGATACCATGAGTCTCGAATTGCGGCACAGAACATCCCTGATTGCGTTTATCACGACTAGCCACTCCTGTGAGTTTAGACTCCGCGATACAGACAGCTTAACACACAGAGATTTGTGAGAGGAGAAAACAGAAAGACATGCCAACGAGGCCGCCTGCCAACGGGCAGCGTTGGCATTGGCACTGGTGGTCCAAACGGCAACCGTTCAGGACGATGTTATTTGGAGGGCGCTATTGTCCCGAAGTTTGTAGAGATCCACTCTTGCCACTGAGCAATGGCCGCTTGCTGCACGCGGACCGGCTTCAATGGATCGTACTCGAACTTCTGATGCGTTACGTACTCGAGCACGCGCACCGCCTCACGCCGCGCGGAAATATCCCGTCGGCCAAGGTTCTCCACGAGAGCATGGAGTACCAATGGCTTGTTCGCTTCCATAAACCTGGAGTAGGCCAACACGTCCTGGTCGCTGCTATCGAAGCCGTATGTCAGGCGTTTCTCCAAGACGGCGTCTGTCTCGGGGTCTTCCAGGTATCGCGCAGCCTCATAAAACGTAGTGGATGGGGTGACTTGATAGACTTGTGCAAGCTCAGGGTTCTCAAGTTCGCGACGTTCGGCAAATAATCGAACAAGTTCTTGGCCGGTTGCGTCTCCCAATGCACAAAGTGCCATGGAAACGGTTACTCTTGTGGACGTGTCCCCTTCTTCATAGATCTCACGCAGACGAGGAATCGCGTCACCGCCACCCGCTCGCGCCAACGCGAGAATCGCGCTTCTCTCAAGAGTTCCCACGCTGTCGTGCAAGGGGGGCTGCTTGTCGGCGCGTTCTGCCGCGTCGAAAGCGAGGCGGTATTTCTTAAGAAGGGATGCACGCGTGAAAGGCTCTATCATTCGCGCGGCTTTGGGATCGCCGAGCCAACCGAGAAATCGCAGCGCACCCGACTTCGCGGACGCCGCCTCCATGAGTGCGCGCAGATCACCTTCGGACAGTCTCCTCTTGATGATGTCGGTCGCCAGAGAACGCGCAAGGTCTCTCTCGCCGCAAGTATGAAGGGCTACCAGAGTGTTCTCGTGCACCGACGTTTCGGCTAGGCCACGCAATTGCGGCAGGAATGCAGGGTCAGGGACTCGCGCCGCCATCGTGCAGAATGCATCCGCCAGTCTATAGTGCACACCTTGAAGATGCGCCAAGGGAATCGCCGCGAGCTCGGGGACAAGGTCCTCATCTTCCATGGTCATTGACTCGAATACATGCGCTAACGCGTCGATTTGACCCCGCTTGTATAACCGAATGGACTCTCTCATCCCCTCGGCACGAGGCAATGCCAACGCGTACTGCTTCGCACTTTCCCTTGCAGAGGCAAGGGTCATCTCGCGCGACTCTTCCCGCTCAATTCCGAGTTGAAACGCAGTCGGTTCTGTGAACAGGCAGTCAAGATAGTCTTTGAACTCTGGGTTGCCTCGCAAAGCAAGGGTCTGCCACACACCCGCCAAAGCAAGGCTGTCATTAATGCCGAATTCGGCGGGACGATGCAGCATGTCAACCAAGAGCGAATCGATGTCTTGCCCTCTGAACTCGCCTATAGTGGTTATGATGCCGTAGTCTGAACGGAGGGGGCGTCGTTCGCCCATACTCTTTCCATCCGCCTCGAAATGCTCGTACTCCTTGTTAAGAAGTCCGGTGAGTTGGGCAACTCTCTCATCGCCACCGCAGGCACAGACCACACGGACAATTTGGCGACAGATGTCAGTATCGTCAAAGACACTCTTTGTGGAAGCGAAGTCGCGTTCGCAAAGGTCAATGAGCCGCTTGGTAGTCGAGGGAGTACCCACGCGCTGCAATAGACCAAGTGTGACTGGCAGAACAGATTTGATGTCGAGATATCGACGAAGCGCGGCTTCCTGTCCGTCTGCACATTGCTTCTCCAATCCCGAAATAAGCGTATCCGCAAGTCCGTTGCCCCCTGGTATTGCATCGAAAAGGAGTTGCGCCGCGGCGAACTCATGGAGGTCTCCCGACTGGAGCCGTGACATCCACGTCGCGATCACCGCCGAATCGAGCCCTGCCGGCGCATCCAGTCCTGACCTCACGGCTGTAACCAACTCCCACATGAGGTCTGAAGAGATGCTATCGCCAATTCGGTCCAGGCGACGGCACGTTCCCGTAGCTGGATCAAGACGAATCCAGCCACCGACGCCTCCACTCCAGAATACTCCGAACGTACCATCCGAATGCCGCTTCAAGGCCGCAATATAGTCGCCTTGTCCGACGCCGCCCGTGCCGCCCGGATAATCGCGTGGGCACGCCCAGCGGACAGTAACGTCTGACGGCTCCATCTCGGGATCAGAGTCGATTACATGAAATAGAGCCGTGATCTCGAGGTCGCCCTGCCGTCCATTCTCCGGCTTCACCTCGCCTGTAAGCACTTTCGACTGCACCGACACAAGTTGCCCGCGCACCCAAAAATCCGTTTGCTCGGAAACAAGATCCAACGGCGCATCAACCGGTACTGTTGGCAACGCAGATGGGGTCAGGAGAACGGTCAACAGCATGAACGGCATATACAGGCGCTTGGACAGGACCACGGCAGAAGTCTCCGATTCAGATGCCGATGAAGTTACATGCGCGTACCCGGTTGGATAGTAGCGCATCTGTGTGAAATCGGCAATTACTGAAGAACGCTGCAGTTCCGTTGAGTCATTGGTCTCAGGCGCACGCGCATACCTTTGTGCTACCCCTGAGCGGCTGCTATGATGCCCGCACGATTTGCGCTAAAGTTCGTACCGGAAAGGGGACATCGATCGGGTATGGCAATGGAGCAGTATCAACCGAAATTGCGCGGTCTGAAGGACAACCTGGGAAAAGTGATCCTAGGAAAACCCGATGCGATTGACGTTCTGGTGACAACGCTGGTCGCGGGCGGCTCCGTCTTGATCGAAGATGTGCCGGGTGTGGGCAAAACGACGCTGGCGAAAGCGCTGGCAAAGTCGGTTGGAGTCGCATTTAGCCGCATTCAATTCACCCCAGACTTGCTGCCCGCGGACATTCTCGGCTCATCCATCTACAACCCCGTCACCGGTGAGTTCGCATTTCATCCGGGACCGATCTTCTGCAACGTGCTGCTCACCGATGAGATCAACCGCGCTTCGCCGCGCACACAGTCCGCGCTGCTGGAGGCCATGAGCGAAATGCAGGCGACGATCGAGGGGCATCTTCGTCCGCTGCCCGAGCCTTTTATGGTATTGGCAACGCAAAATCCGGTCGAGTTCCACGGCACCTATCCGTTGCCGGAAGCGCAGCTAGATCGCTTCCTCGTGCAATTGGATGTCGGTTATCCGGACGCGGACGCCGAGGTGAGCATTCTGAAGTCGCAGGCGCTGGCGCATCCGCTGGACACTTTGCAGCAGGTACTGACGGGCGACGAAGTCATCGAGATGCAGAAGGCGGCGCGGGCCGTGCACGTTGAAGATAGTGTCTCACGTTACATTGTGGACATCGTGGCAAAGACACGCCGCGACGCGTCGTTGAAACTGGGAGTCAGTCCGCGCGGGTCGTTGATGCTCTTTCGCGCCAGCCAGTCGGCGGCGTTCTGCGCGGGACGCGACTACGTGATGCCAGACGATGTGCAGCGGTTGGCTCCGCACGTCTTGCCGCACCGGTTGGTGTTGACGCCCAAAGCGAAGTACGGCGGTCTGTCGAAACGCGATGTGATCGCGCGTTGCATGGAGGAAACGGCGGTTCCCACGTAACGGCCCGGTCATACGAGATTCCAGCACATGAAACAGAGTCTTCTGGGCACACTGACGCGGTTCGCGGAGTACTTGTGGCGCTTCAAGCTGACGCCATGTGGAAAGACGTTGGTGCTGGGCGGTGTTGTGCTGGGGTCGTTCGCGAGCACGTCGATCGACATCCCGTTGTTTCACCTCCTCTTCGCCCTGTTCTTCCTGGGATTGCTGGCGTTGTGCGCTGGCGCCGTCTATCGCCCTCGTCTTCGAATAACGGGCGCCTTTCCCAAGACCGCTACCACGGCCCACGAAGTAGCGGGAACATTCACTGTATCCAATACTTCGCCTCTTCCCTGCTTTGACGTCGGAGTCGACTACTTCGACTTGCCCGACCACGTAATGATCGCAAGACAAGCGGAGGTTGTCCGCGAGATACCCGCGCGGGATTCGTGTTCATTCACCATTTCATTGCGCGCCTCGCGCCGGGGCGTCTATGAAATGCCGCGCCTACGCGCGTTCACCATGTTTCCGTTCGGCATTTGCCGCGCGGGTTCGTCGTACGCGGAGGGCCGGCCCTTGCTCGTCCTGCCGGACTTTCATCCCATTTCGGCCCTCGATGTTCCGATTGGAGCGCGCTATCAACCTGGAGGCATCGCCCTGACTTCGAACGTGGGGGAATCGGCAGAGTACATCGGAAACCGCGAGTACCGCTATGGCGATCCCGTCCGGCACATCGATTTTAGGGCATGGGGACGCATCGCCCGGCCGGTGGTCAAGGAATTTCAAGAAGAGTATCTTTGCCGCGTCGCGCTAGTGCTCGACACCTTCCTGCCAGGGTCGGGCTACACCTTGGATGCGCTGATGCGGCGAGCAATCCAGTCGCTCGCAAACCGTCGGCATCCGAAACCGGACAATCCTCTCGAAGCCGCAATCAGCCTTACGGCGGCCATTGCGGACGTATTGGCGCGTGGAGAGCACGTTATTGATCTGTTCGCAGCCGGCCCGAGATTGCACGTATTCCGCGCAGGCCGCCATATCAGCCACCTCGACAATGTACTCGAAATCCTCGCGTGCGTGGAACCGTGCGCGGACAATCCATTCGATTCCCTCGTACCCTCGCTTAATGAGGAGTTGACTACCATCTCAACCGTAATCTGCGTGTTTCTCCATTGGGACGAAGCGCGCAGAGATCTACTTCGGGCAGCGGTGGAGAATGGATGCGGACTCAAGGTGATTCTGATCGAGGAAGACACCAATGCCGCACATGATGGCATCGAGGAGTGGTCCGAGGTTCTTGTTCGCCTGACGCCAAAAGCCATCTTCGATGGCGGAGTGGATACGCTGTGAACGCCCGGCGTATGGCCACACTGGCGCTGATCGCCGTTCAATGTGCGGCAATGGCCTCCTTGACTAAGTCCTATTCCTATCCTCTTGCGATGCTGGCGCTGGCGGTGCTCGCGCCCCTTACACCGAAGCGCCTCATTCCGGACGGACGCGCAACGGCATTTTTGTCCGTTGTCGTGGGGGCAATCCTGCTTACGTATGCACAACGCGCCGAGCAACAGGGCGGTTTTACGATGTGGTTTCCGACCTACGCGATGGCCGTCGCGTTTGGACGCTTCTTCCTGTTTCTTCAAATCATGATCGTCATACGCAATTCCCGGCAGACTCCCTCGCCCGTGATCGTTGCCTTGCTGCCGTTTCTGGCGATCCTTGTCATGACGTGCATCGGCAATGTCTCTTCCCTGAGTGTCCCCGTCGACATGTTTCGCCTCTTGTCGCTCTTCTTCGCGGTGCTGATTGCGGCATACTTCGCCTCTTCGCTGCGCGATTCCGCACAAGGCAAGACCCGCGCCCACGTGCTCCGTTGGGCTCTTAACATCGGATTCATGGGGGTTGCATTATCGGTCGCCATCTCGGTCAGTGCGGCGGTGCAACACTATGGAAACGAATTGGACCGCTTACTTGGAATCGCTGCTGGCTCGTCCATGCCTTCCACCACCGCATTCACGGCGCGCGCGCGATTGGACTCCATGACGAGGCTGCGAGGCTCCGGCGGGACGAAGATTGCGTTGCGCATCGTCTCTGACGACCCGCCCGGATACATGCGCGGCATCGCCTACGATACCTATGCCCCGCCGGAATGGCGCGTTACCGGAGAAGTGGATGCCCTAAGCCCGGCGACGTCTCCACCTGCCCGCCTAAAGGACTTCACATCGAGTGAACCGTGGTATTCGATTCGCGATGACGGATCGACAACATGGAAGCCTCAAGTCGTTTGGCGCGTTGGCAGACAGGAAGGCGCCCTGTTTGCCCCGCTCGACACCGCCTGGATGGCCACCCGCTCCACCGGTGTCGCAATGGACCCGCAAAGCATTGTCCGCGCCGAGACGATTCTTGCGGAATTCACAAATGCGCTGTCCGGAAAGCCCGATACGCGCCCGCTCTCGGTGGAGATGCGGGAATCGCTAACGAAGCTGCCCGACGATATCGATCCGCGCATAACTGCCTTGGCCCTGCAATTGACGCGAGACGCAAACAGCGACGGCGAGAAAATCGCCGCCGTGTTGCATTATTTTCACGACTACCGCTACTCGACCGACATTCGCATTCCCGCCGCGGACGATCCATTGGTGTATTTCTTAATGGAAAAGCCCCCCGCGCATTGCGAGTTCTTTGCGGCGGGAACAACCGTATTGCTGAGAGCCGCGGGGGTTCCTGCGCGCTATGTCGTCGGTTTCTTAGTCACCGAGCGCAATGCCCTTGGCGGCTATTGGTACGCGCGAAACCGAGACGCCCACGCGTGGTGCGAGGCATTCGACAGCGAGCACGGATGGACCACCGTCGATGCAACGCCGCCTTCGGGCCGCCCGTCCGTGGAAGCTGCCTCCCCCATGGCAAGTCTATGGGATGGCCTGAAGTTCTATGGAGGGCGAGTCCTCGCCGCAACCACGGATGCTCTGCAAAAGGCCATTGACCGCTTCCCGCAATATATGCAAGCTGCGGCGGCGCGCCTCGCATCACCGCGCTGGATAATCTCGCTTTTGGCCGTGGCGTTGGTCCTTGCGTCTGCAATCCTCCACCGAAGGAACAGGCGTCGCCGAATGGCGAGAGCGCGCGATGCATTCGCGGAATTCCACTGCCTACTTGGCATGATGGACCGTCGCGTTGCCAAGGCGGGCCTCCGGCGCGAAGCGCACGAGACGCTCGAACAGTTCTGCGCGCGAATTCTCAACTCCCCCACACCCGATACCGCAGCCATTGTCGCGTGGTACCGGGCCTATATGCGAGCACGGTACGGACCCGATCTCGCGGTCGATGGAGTAGAAACCTTGCGGCGCACGCTGCCCGCCGAAAGCCCTGCGCCGCAATAGAAAATGTCAAATTGGCTCGGCCTGACTCGGGACAGCTATAATAGCCCCCTTTGGCAAACGGGGGTATCCCATGCAAGTCTTGGTTTCGGTGGTCGTGCCGTTCTACAACGAGGAAGAGAACGTTGCGCCGCTGGTGAAGAAAATAGAGGCCGTATTCGCGAGATTGCCGGAATACGACTATGAATGCGTGTTCGTAAACGATGGAAGCAAGGACGGAACACGGAAGCAACTCGAAGAAGCGAATGCGCAGAATCCGCGTGTGCGGCCCATTCACTTGGTGCAAAACCGCGGCCAGTCGGCAGCGCTCGTGGCGGGTATGCGCCGTGCGCGCGGGGAGTACATCCTTACACTCGACGGCGATCTTCAGAACGATCCGTGTGACTTCCCGAAGTTTCTCGATCTGCTCAAAGAATTCGATTGCGTGTGCGGATATCGCGAAAAGCGGCAGGACACGTGGGTGCGCAAGATGTCGAGCAAGATTGCGAATGCCGTACGGCGCAAGATTATCGATGACGGTATTCGCGACGCGGGTTGCGGCAGCAAAGGTTTCCGCAAGGTATGCGTGGAGCACATCATCCCCTTTAACGGCGTGCACCGCTACTTCGCCGTAATGGTCCGTAACGGCGGGTTAACCATCGCCGAATCCCCGGTGACCCATCACCCACGCATCCACGGAGTATCGAAGTACGGAATCGGGAATCGTCTGTGGCGAGGCATTCATGACCTGATTGGAGTCCGCTGGCTGTCCATGCGATACGTGACATTCCGAGTGGAAGGTGAAGAGTAGCCATGGATTCTCAGCCGCTGACGTTGTCGTACGTGTTGTGGACCGCCCTGGGCGTGACCGGTGGATTGATCTTCTTCAGCCGCTTCTACCTGCAGTGGTGGGCTTCGGAACGCGCGGGGCGCAGCGTGATGCCGGTGTCGTTCTGGTATATGAGCAGCGTGGGCGCCATCATGCTGCTTTTATACGCCGTCCACGAGCAGTCGCCCGTTGGTGCGCTCAGTTTCAGTCTTAACAGCGTCATCTACTCCCGCAATCTTATTCACATTTGGCGGGAGAAAGGAACGCTGACCCGAACCAAAGGACTCGCGTTTCAAGGTGTCATTGGCCTCATCACGGTTGTGGCGTTGGTGCTTCTGGCCCTTATCTGGCGTCGCGAATACGAGATCACGCAGGCGGCATCGGGCAAAGAAGCCACCGAAACGTGGTTCTGGATCGCGATTGGCTCCGTGGGTGCCCTGCTATTTGGCAGCCGCTTCCTTATCCAATGGATTGCTACGGAGTTGAAACGCAAGAGCGTTGTGCCGCATATCTTCTGGCATATCTCCGTGGTCGCTACGTTACTTCAGTTCGCCTGTTACTGGCATCGCAGCGAATGGGTGTATGCTGTAGGGATGGTGACCAATCTCTTTGTTTACATACGGAACATCTACTTCAATCACCGGGGCAAACAAATGGGTGAGAGTGACGCGGAGATGGCTGAGTAAACCATGTCCTACCGGCACATTGTACTCATCGCGCTTCTAGCGTTTGGCGCGCTGCTCTTTGCAGCCAACCTCGGCGGATACGAACTGTGGCCGGCCGATGAGCCGCGTTTTGGCCAGGTGGCGCGCGAGGCTCTGCAGGACGGAAACTGGATCGTCCTGCATGTCAACGGCCAGCCCTACAAAGAGAAACCGCCGCTCTTCTTCTGGATGATCGCCGCGCTTTCCGCGCCCTTTGGCGACGTGACGGAGACGACTGCGCGCATTCCGTCCGTGCTGGGCGCTCTGACAACGTTGTTGTGTACGTTCCTGCTCGCCGAAAGGCTATACGGCCTGCGCACCGCACTGCTTGCCAGCATCGTGCTGATGACCTCGGCCCGGTTCTGGTGGCAGGCGCGCACAGCACAGATAGACATGGTCCTGACGGGATGCCTCGCAATTGCTTTATACGCATTCTGGATGTTCCATGAATCGAAGAAGCGATCCTGGCTCATTACCTTCTACGCGGCCATTGCTGCCGCCGTTTACGCAAAAGGCCCTCCTGGAATTGTCTTCCCTATTCTCCTAATCGTCTTTTTCTATTGGGGACGCAAAGCAGAGCGTAGGCAAGTTCGGCTGGGCATGGGACTTTTGTTTGTCGTGGTGGCTATCGCGTTGTGGTACATACCGGCACGCTTGATGGCAGCGCCCGAAGTTGCCAGCGCTGTCCAAGAGGGCATCGGCGCGAATCTGTTCCGCCAGACCATTGGGCGGTTCTTCCTCGGAGTGAGCAAAGCGGAGCCGTTTTGGTTCTATCTCGTGAACGTGCCCGCGGATCTGTTTCCGTGGACGCTGTTTCTCCCTTGGACTGTCTTTGCGATTTGGCAGCGGCGCAAGGAAGGCGATGGCATGCGCCTTCTTCTGTATTGGACCCTGCCCGCGCTCGTGTTCTTCACCATCAGCGCAGGCAAGCGCGCGATATACATTTTGCCGTTGGCGCCGGCCTTCGCAATCCTGCTAGCCACCACGATCATTCAATTGGCCGATCGCCAGAACCTTACCGCCTTGCGGCGAACCATCGGTTCGGTGTGGACTCTGCTGTTGCTCGTCTTCGCCATTGGGATCTTTGCCGCGCCGCATTACGCAGTCTCACATCCTGATATCGAGATCGAAACGGCGACATTGCAGCAAATCGTGCAAAGCGACGACTGGAAACGAATTGTTGCGCTTGCCGTTTGCGCCCTATTGTTTGGGGTCCATGCGCTCATTGCCACAATTCGAAAGCAAGGCCGCGCGGTTCATTTCGCGATGGCCGGGCACGTCGCAGGGCTCTATCTGGTCATGGCCGTGCTGCTCTTTCCTTTCATTAACACCTTCAAAGGGGCAGCCGAATTCTGTGCGCCGCTGCGCCAGCTCACCGACGCAGGCACAGAGTACCGGTTCTACTCCGTGCGATTTTCTTCGGAGGCCTACATCTTCTACACGAAGCATTTCCAGACGGATTTCCTCGTCGACGAGTGGCCAATTGAGCCACCGCCGGGTGTCGATGCGTTGGAGGGTTTGGAAGACACCAAGTATCTTGGGTCCATATTGCTGCGCGCGTTCGATAACGTTCCGGTCGCGGACTTGGCTCACGTAACCGATGCCGAAAAGTCTGCCCTTCAAGCGCGCCGCGACGAAGCTTTCGCATTCATGGCCGGGAAATCCAAGTACGCGGATCACTTCAAGATGGAATTGACGCGCATCACAGAAGAATTCGCCGCGCAATTCGAGACTGGTGGCCCTGCGTTCATGGTGGTACAAGAGAAAGACTGGAAGTGGCTGCTGTCCTTCGCGCCGCGCATGTGCGCATTCCCCCTGGTAGGCCGCGAGTCGGTAGGTAGCCGCTTCGTCCTGCTACTCGCCAACACCGCAGGCGCAAAGCTTCTCGAAGCACAAAAGCACCAACCCCCCGCCCCGTCCGCTACTGCAATGCGTTAAGCGCGGCGCCCAATGCGCCGGTCATTTGCGGTTCCGGAGCAACGATAACCGGCCGTTCCAAAGCCTCTTCCAGGGCATCTACCAATCCCGAAATCTGAGCGGCTCCTCCAGTGAAGACAACTGGGCCGTCTTTGACGCGGCCCATCATGCCGGCCACGCGCCGCGCCAGCGATTGCAACACGCCTGCGACGATGTCTTCGGAAGGTGTGCCGGTGGCAAGCAGGCCGACAATCTCCGTTTCCGCGAAGACGACACACATGCTGCTGATAGCAGCAGGCGACGCGCTTCGATTCGAGAGTTCGGCCAAGTGGTTCAGACTGACGTCCAGCCGCGACGCCACCATCTCCAAGAAGCGCCCGCTTCCCGCCGCGCAGCGGTCGTTCATGGAGAAGTCGTAGACGTTTCCGCGGTCGTCCAGATGAATCACTTTGCAGTCTTGTCCGCCGATATCAATGATGGTGCGCGCTTCGGGCATCACGTGGCGGACGCCGTGTGCATGACACGTAATCTCCGTGATGGTTCTGTCCGCGAAACTGACTATGTTTCGCCCATAGCCCGTTGCGACGACACCACGCAAATCGTCTCGGCTGCAACCCGCCTCGGCCAACAAACGCTCCAGCAAGTCGTTGGCCAGAGCATCCTGCTGCACACCCTGATCCAGCATGCCCGCTGCCAGAGATCGGCCTTCGGCACGGTCCCACAGGACCAGCTTCACGGCACGCGATCCCGCGTCTACGCCTGCGACAAGCATGAGTCTCTCTTCTCCAGGACCGTCTCGATGAGGGCCTCCAGTCTCGTTCGCAACGAGGGCAACAGAGAATCGCACACGGGAGGAACCTCAATTTCCACAACCGGCAACGCCAAACGATCTTGAACAATGGTCCGTATCGCGCGACCTTCATACGTGCAATGACTCGCGCCCGGAATTCGCGAGATGACCACGGCTTCCGCCTTCAGCCGCTCCGCTTCCTGACAAATCGCGAGGGCGCGATCTGCAGTGGTCCCAACCATGGGATCGGAAAGTGCCATTCGCGCCAACGCTTCCATGGGAGAAGTGTCTTGCGGGATTGGCTCTATGGCATGACCAAACATGAAGTCGGTGCCGCATAGCCGTCCTCCGCTCTCTTCCAGCACATTCAGTACGCGAAGGTCCGCTACGGGGTTCACCCAAAACACGCGAACCGCACCTTCAGGCAAGACTCCTTGCTTGGAAGCGGCGCGCGACTTTACCGTCGTAAGCAAGTCATCCAAGATCGATTCGGACTGTGCGGGGTCGGAACAAAAATGAATGGCTAACATCTCCGCAAGCATCACCTCAAGGGCCGGCAACGGGCAAGGATCTGCGGTGAAGGCAAGCTCGCGCAATTCCCGGAGCACCGCGCGAATGCGGTTAGCCTTGCGGATACTCTGCATCAAGGCTTCGTCATTGATGCTGTAGCCGGACAAATCGCTCAGGAGTTCGCGGATGCGTTCCAACTCCTTTATCACATACTGCATCAACCGCACGGGCGCGCGATGAGGCGCGGCCAATTCAACGGATTCTTCCCCGTTCAAAGGCCGGCGGCGGTGAGGCATTTCCCACCACACGATGGGGTACCCTAACCCTTCAAGGCGTTGCGCAATCGCGGAAAAATCGTCGCAGGTGGCTCCCACACTGCACACAAGCATATCCGGCAACGGGAAATGCGCGCGCGTGACGAATGCTCCCACCATCGCCCGAACCGGGCAGAAGGAATCTCCCAAGCCTAGCGAATCCGCGACAGGCAGAAGACCGGTGCTGTCCTCCATTATGCAGGGCGTCCACCATGCGCCGTCGGGATAAAACGCGACGAGATTTGGCGCGGCATATGCAATCAAGGGGATCGTGCCCAGGTCCTTCATGGTTCCCACGATCTTCTTGCCTGCTACGCGCGCCTCGTGAAGACGGTCTTCCTCGCCGAGAACCAAGTTCCATAGTCGCAACGCCGCGACGGAATTGTCGTACTGTAGCTTCGGCAGACGCGCATCGCCCTCGCGAAGGTGGCGGCTCAAGGGGACAAGCCCATCCGTATCCGGGGCGGACCCGGAACACGATTCAAACCGCGTTTCCCATTCGGCAAACGATATCTTTGCAGGAGGCACACTCATCGCAGGGTCTCCATAAACGCATGAATTCGCCCCTTTGCGCGCTCGCTGATATCAGGGCATTCGTCGTAGTCAAGCACAAGACATGGTATGTCCAATCGTTCCTTAAGCCGGTGGCTCTCCGCATGCCAGGGGTCGCACGACACATAGTGCCCAACGATTGCCCCGCAGATGCCCCGCGTCTTCACAACCTGCTCCACCCACGTGTATAGCGCGTCGTTCGGCCTGCGGAATGCCCCTGGAATCTGATCGAAGTACGCATCGACCATCGCCTCGATGGGGTCTTGTTCCGCGAGCACCTTGTCGATGGACAACGGGTACGTGCGTTCTACGCCCTCCCGCCCATCGACCTCGACGTGACCTCCCGCTTGGCGAATACACTCGACAAGCTCTTCATGCTCCCGCAAGTCAGGACTTCCCAAAAGAAGAATTGGAATCGAGTCTCCCCTGGATTCGGCGGAATTGAAATTGCCTCCGCGCGAGTACAATAGATCGTCGGCGCGTTGACCGCATGCGTTCGCCGCGGCGACGAACTCGTCTACCGATGGGCGGCGCCCTCCGAGTTCCACCAAGAAGTCGCCCAAGCGCCGCAATTCGTCGCGATAGATCGTGCGCGCAGTCTCAGTTCGCCACGTCGCGGGAACATTCATGAGAAAGACCGGCTTCGAGAGTTCGGTGGATAGGCGTTCCGCCATGCGGCGCATCTGATCGCACGTGGTCGCCATCACCACAGCCGCCGCTTCCTCCACTTGCATCATGGATTCTGCCAAGGAATGGCAAAAGTAGCAGACGCCTTGACCATCGAATGTGGTTCCGCGCGCGGCACGTGCCGTTACGCGGATGGGCGTGCAACCGTGTGCCGCGACCCACTCGCGAGGTATAAAGGGCGACACGTAGGCGATGGGGATGTTTGTCGTCGGCATATCAAACTCGCTGTTTACGTCCTTTGGCCGTTTCAAGCAGAGCTTCGACGCGCACTTGAATGCGCGCCGAGTCCGCCGGAGCATAATCGGTCTCGATACGAAGATACGGAATCTGAAGCTCCTCCTCCGCGAGACGTTTCACGTAGAAGGACTCAACATCATACGTTAAACACGCCTGCCAAATAAGCTCGACGACACAATCGGGCCGGTACTCGACCGCAAGGTTGCGCAAAAGATCCAGACGGTCCGTATTTCGCGACATGACGGAACACGGTAAATGGAAGTACTTGGTCGCGAGAGCGCGCATGAGATCCGGCGCGTCAATGTCGACGTCTTCATAGATCGGCTTCAGTCCCGTACAGCTCTCCGTACAAACGACAAGCCCCCCAGAGCCTTCGATTATGTCGAGCACACGTTCGGCCCCGAACGCCATTGGAACACCGGTCAGCAGTACACGCACCTTCTTCGCCGTTTTGGGGCACGCCTCACGTCCTTCCAGCATGGCCAAGGCCCGCTCGTATTGCCGGAGGTCCTCGGGGATTCCGGAAGTATTCGAGCGCAGTTGCGCGAGTTGCCTCCCCGTCAAAGGCGGCGCGTCGCGCTTCATCAACTGAGCCAGTCTTCGACGTAACGAACGCTCACGATTCATCGTGTGTATGGACTCGCGCAGTCTGGTCTCGTCAATCTCTATCTTGAATCTCCGCTCAAGCGCCTCCTTCAGGCAATACAGCTCGTTAACCCAGTATTCGAGGGCGTCTTTCCCATTTTGCTCATGTGGAAGTTGAACCACATGCATCGCTCTCGATTCGGCCATCAACTCATACATCTTCTTCTTGCCGTCGCAGGTTGTCTCCGCAACGATCAGGTCCGACATTTCGAGAAACGGATTCGACCGTTCCACATGGTAGCCGTATGCGGATTTGATCATGGGACAGAGATTCGCGGGCAGATGCCGTTCCGCCGCGGGAATCGTGGCCGCGGACCCCGCGCACAGGCACACCGGTATGGCGCCCGCCGCCATAATAAGTTCACGCGGGGTGAACTCGCACATCATCCCCACAATCGGCCGGCCTTGCGCGCGCTGGATTTGGGCGTAGGTCAGGCTGTGCGAAATCGTATTCGCAAACCACCCCAGGGGGTCGCCCGAATCCGCAACGGCCCCGTTATTGCTGCCGCAGGAAGGTTTCGTGGATACCGAATCACACGTGTTCACGATGCGCTCTCCCTTATCCGCCACTCTTGCGCGCGACGAATAGGCCTTGTGCTATCTTCCCCGCTTGCGCCAATTCGACGACAAACGCCATCTCGCCTTCGATGGCCCGCATGACCGTTTCATCGAAGCCAATTATCTTCAATGCATCCAGCCGAAACTGCGACGACAGAAGCGTCGAATACAGTTGCGCAAATGGGCCAAAGCGCCCTGTATCCGCCGCAATTTGCGGGATGCATCCGCTCGCCTCCAACGCCTCCAAATACGTCTCGCGGTCCCACAGCGACGGAAACTTCATGAAGGACAGGAATCGCTCCGATTCTTCTTGTGAAAGTCCCGCTTCTCCTTCAATCCAATCCGTGAATGCAACAACGCCGCCCGGCCTCACCAGTCGCGCCGCTTCGGCGACCAGCGCTTGCTTGTCCTCGACGTAACACCAGGCATCCTCCCCCCACACGAAATCGAACTTCCCCTCTTGCAGTCCGGTATCTGTCGCCAAGCCGGGGACGAAGTCAATCCTGTCTGCCAATCCTTCTGCCTCGCAACGGGACCGCCCAAGCGTCACAACGCGCTCGGTGGCATCGACGCCAGTCATGTGGTCAACGCCGCACACGCGACACAGAAACCGCATCCCCGCTCCGGTGCAGCAACAAAGGTCCACTCCATGCATTCCGGGTGCTATCCCAGCGTTTTGCGCAAGATCCAGAGATGATTCGAATCCACCGATGTGGATTTGTTCTCCCATCAGCAATTCCCACAACGTACCCTCGGCCCCGCCATAAACGGCCTGAACATCCTCCAAGCGAACTGCCGACAATGTCTTCACGCGCAAATCCTTTCCCTCGCGGACTTCGCCCCCGCACCAATCAAAAAGAGGCGACGCAAGCATCGCCCCTCCTCAACGAAACACTGTGATCTTGCGCGTCTACTTTTCGATAGGCTGCGCCTCGACCGAAGTCTTGAACGGGCCGATATCAACTGTGCACAAGGCACGATAGTCCGAATCGGGTTTGTAGCCACGCCATGTGGCCCTGCAACTAAATCCTCACCCATACTCAAATTGGCCCTGCGCAACGATCTGACCGTCGCTGGTCATGATTTTGTAGGTGGGAGACTTGGGGGGCCGGGTCCATTGCAGGGATGAAAGCGGATCCGTTGGGGTCTTGCCCCCGCAATATAAGCCAACGACCTCCTCTCCAGCAGCCCCTCTTAATTGGAAGTCAAACGATGCGCTTCCTTCCCAATCCAGGAATCCAGGTTCTCTGTAATACGCCAGCTTCATGCGCGGCTGAAAAGGATCGCAGGCTACCAGCGTAGTCTCCTTTCCTTCGACCACCCGGCTCGCAATTCCTTTGGCAGAGCCTCGCGCCTCGAGTCTCCAGTACTTCCCGGAGGCGTCTTTGCGCGCAACGCTGTACGAATAGACGCGATATTCTCCGGCGGGCAAGGCGATCGATGGCCCCGAGTCGATCACTGTAACGGCGCTTTTGGTGTCTGTTCGAGCGAGCACCAGGCGCACAACGCCTTGCGGAAGGTTGAGCTTTCCAAGACTCTCGGTGACCGGTATCAACGTCATCTTGTTCGCAACGCGATCCACCTGAACTTGAAAGAGGGTATCCTTAATTCCGAGATAGCCGCCCATCCCCACCTCGTCCCCGTACTCGACTTGACGGCCGGTGGTAATGAACATCGCGTCGCCGGAATTGAAGTAATAGTCCGCAACTCCATTTTGTGGCCGCGCCGCCGGGTCGTCAAAGCGGCCGTTGCAGTTTTGATCGCAAAGGCTTACGAGATAGTGTTCTCCTGCGTAATCGAACTCACCCGCGAGCAAGCAACTGGGCTGGACGTAAAAACTCAGCCGTTCCCAATTTCCATTTTGCTTTAGGCTCGTCGAAAAACCTGAAAAGCCGCAGCTTACATGAATCGAAAAGGCATACGGCACAAGTTGACCGTTCACCGGAAACGTGACATTGACTGCCGAGGTCGTACTCAGCCTGGCACTGCCAAACCACCAACTATAGTCGCCGGCCGTGGCAACTTCCGGGTCGTCTGTCAAGTCGCGGTTCGCATTTGCATCGAAGTAAAGGCGGGTATAGAAGGGATCTTTTGGCGACTTGTTGTCCAGAACGATTAGAAACTCCGTATCCGCCAGTTTCAGTAGTGCAAATGCGGGAACGCTGCTCTTCAGACTCGGCAGCTTCCACTCGCCGGCGGGCGGCTGTTTTGAAAGAACCACCTGCGACGGACTCCAAGACAACAAGGAGTCTATCCCATCCTTATACGCCTTAAACTGCAAAGGCGCCTCAATCGGCGCGGCATTCGCCCCCACCGCAAAAAGGAATACGAGTATCGAAAAGACTCTCATCGCACGTAATCCTGCTCAGGCCCCCTCGGTCGCCCGGACGCGGACTTGTCGCCTTCAAATGGGAGAGGGCAACGCCTGCGTTACCCTCTCCCCATTCAGACTCTCTCTTCTTCAGAACTCCAGTGGCTGAGCCTTTATCTTGGTATCGAAAGGTCCTGCCACAAACGTGCACAAAACGTTGTACTTCTCGTCTTTCTTGTAGCCACTCCATGTGGCCGAGCAACTGAATCCTCACCCATACTCGAACTGGCCTTGTTTGGCCACTTCGCCGTCCTGTTTGACAATCTTATAGGTGGGTTCTTTGGGGCGGGAACCGTCTTTTGCGGACATCGGCAGTTTGGTCTTGTTACCGCGAATACGGCTCAGGTCCGCCACCATCTCGTCGCCTTTACCGCGAATGACGAATGACAGGTTCACCTCGTTGCTTCCGCCGCGCATATTGCTTCGCGCCCATTCCGGCACTTCGACAATCGGACGGAAGGGCTCGCCCATTTCCAGCGCGACGTGCCCGCCCTTCTTCGCCGTGAATGCGTTGGCCTTTCTGGAACCCATTGCAATCAAGCGCCACAGATCGCCTTCCTTGTCTTCCCTGAGTATTTGGTAATACAGAAGTCGATAGTTGCCTTCAGGCACGGTCACCGTCTTTTCGGGACGAAACACCATGACGCCGTTCTTGAGTGAGTCTTCCAGCAACACCAGCCGCTCAAGTTTCTCCGGAAGCTTGACAGCGGAGAGGTTCTCCGTGATCGGCGTCAATACCATTTTCGATTCGGGGGTATTGATCTCGACTTTGAAAACCTTATCTCCCAGCACAAGCTTGTCGCCAAGGCTCATCTCATTGTAGTAATCGTTCTTCGCGTCGATGTTGATGTAGAAGCTGTCGCCTTGAGCATACAGACGATCGTCGCCTCTCATCTCGGCCGGCACTTCGGCAATGTCGTTGAACCGTCCGTTTGCGTTGCGATCGCCCAACTCAACTCCGTAGTGAACTCCATCCAGATCGAATTCGCCCGAGTACGAACAGTTTGTCCGCAGATAAACGGTGATGTTCTGCAGGTTCTCCGGCTTGGATAGGTCAACCGACGAATTGGGGAACCATGCATTGGCCTGCGGACGAAAACTGTACTTCACTTTCGCGCCGCCAAGAGTGAACTCGACATCAACCGCCTGCCTCATCTCAATAAAGGCATACTGATTGTTGTCAGCCCAATTGCATTTACCATCCACCACGGGATCGTCCGTGAGGTCCCGGTTGGCATTGGCGTCGAACAAAATGCGCGAGTAAAACTTGTCGTTCGCATTGGCGAAGTCCAGCACCATGAGGTACTTGCTGTCTCCGAACTCAACCAGTCCGTACAGCGGTACCTTGGCCACCAAGGGAGGTAATTTCCAGTCCCCCTCAGGCACGGTAGTCACCGTCCGAACATGCTGATTTCCATACGGTCGAAATTCACGCAAGTCCTGGGGATAGGCGGAATACCTCAGCGGGACTTCCAGCGCAAAGGCTGGCGCAACAAGCGCCACCCCCAAAACCAGCACCGCGAGTCGTGTATATCTCATACTGCGGCCCCCTGTCGTTTTCCGGCTATCGCGAGTCACTTCCAACCGATCCACCGTGTTAGAATCGAGTCGGAACTACACCGCGAATCGCCGATGCTTAAACTAGGTTCGATGGTTCCCCCCATGCAATGTGTTAACGTCTGAAAAACGATCAACAGAGACAGCATTAACCGCTCTCACATTGCACAGTCTGGTCGAGTAAACACCGGGCAGAGATGGGTTCCCCCTTGGAGACTCAGAACTCTCGCGCATCCGCATAGGCCGCCCCCTCAACGCGACTCTGCGCCTTCTACTACTTGCTCGCATAGTACCATAGCAATAGAATTCTGACAAGGCCATTGTATTCACATGCTCCAAATGGGCAACTCCGCAACTCATCGCATTCCCTCAACGAAAGCCGTTACCTAATGAACGTGATCTCCAGTGGTTGCGCCTTCACTTCTGTTTCGAACGGGCCCGCAACATAAGTGCAAAGGACCGTGTACTCTTCATTGATTTTGTAGCCAACCCATGTGGCTGAGCAACTGAATCCTCACCCATACTCGAATTGGCCTTGAGCCACCACTTCGCCATCTTTGCTGACTACCTTATACGTTGGCTCCTTGGGACGGTGGTTGATTGTGGTGGACATCGCGATTGCGGAACTGTTGCCGCGAATGCGAGACAGGTCCGTTACCATCTCGTTCCCTTTGCCGCATACTCCAAATGCCAAACGCGATTCAGGTTGCCCCGTGTAACTTGCGTCGCGCGATAGTATCCGTCCCTTCACAACGGGCCTGAATGGCTCTCCCATGGCGAGTACAGCCTCGGCGCCGGTCGTGGCGGTGACGGTTTGGTCGTAGGCGATGCCGTTCGCATTCAAGCGCCAGAGGTCACCCTCCTTGTCTTTGCGCAGAAGCTGATAGAACTGCAACCGATATTCACCCGCAGGCACGCGCAAGACCTTTCCGGGACGAAATGCCGCGATGCCGGTTGAACCGTTCGCGTCCAGAACAACCAGTCGCTCAACGCCTTCCGGGATCTTGATAGCGGAGAGATTCTCGGTTATTGGGGTCAGGATAAGTCTCAATCCGGCGGTATCGACTTGCACCTTAAAGAGCTTATCGCCCAAGGCAAGCTTGTCGGTGAGGTTCATCTCGTTGTAGTAGTCGTAACCGCCCTCGTCGCTGATGTGAATGCGGTCTCCTTCACAAATCAACCTATTTCCGCGCACGAGGTCAGGCGGAATTCTTGCCGTATCGCCAAAACGGCCGTTCATATTCCTATCATCAATCTCGATGCCGTAGCGCGTGCCGTCTATATCGAGAGCTGTCACGTACCAGTTTCGCGAGTATAAGTAGATCCTGATATCGTGGAGATTGCTCGAATCGCCTATGTCCGGAAACCTCGTTGAGAATCCCCCTTGGACCTCAAAGTCGAATTCGTAGTGAGTCTTGCCCTCACCGGTCAATACGTCCAGTTCGATACCTTGCCTGGATCTCATGCTGACGCGATGGCCATCTGACTCCCAATGGCATCGTCCCGTGACGACTGGGTCGTCGGTCAGATCGCGGTTAGCATTCGCATCGAAAAGAAAGCGCGTGTAGAACTGATCGCTCGGATTCGCGCAGTCCAAGACAATGAGGTGCTTCGCATCACCTAGCTTAGCCAATCCAAATAGTGGAATGCGGGCAACCATCGGCGGCAGCTTCCATTCGCCGGGAGGCGGAGTCTGGGAAACCGTAACACACTGCGTCCCGCTACGTCGCGCGTTCTCGAGACCCATGGGAGGGGAGAAGTATCTCAGAGGCACCTCAAGCGCAAGCACTTGAGCCATCGCTGCCATTGCCAGCACAAGCACTCGCACGTGGGGGATTCTCATGATTGGCCTTCCTCCGCGCGCGCCTGCGCCTCAAGCAACGGCATCGGGCAGGTGGTCTGACACTCGTAGCAAAACACGCATTCCGCCGTGCGGCTGGCAGAGACACCTTGCGCTACACGCAGTTGCGGCAACCCGTCTTGCGGACACGCATGGTTGCACTTCTGACATCCCGAGCAGTTCTGGGTCGGCACCTTAATCTTCCAGAACGACAACAGATTGAGCGGTGCAAGAATTGCCCCGATCGGGCAGATGACTTTGCAGAAGGACCGGCTGCTCAGCACTGCCGCGACAAGAACCACGACAAGGATGGCCAGCTTAACTATCGACGCCACGCTCAGCGTGGATACGCCACCGATTATGATGTTGGGAATGGTGACTTGAAGCGCCGAAGCCGGGCATACTCGGCAGAATGACAGCCACGTCTGCTCACCGAAAACGAACGGCAACGCGATCACGGTTAGCGCCAGTACGACGTATTTAAGTTTTGCCGTCCAGGCCGGGAGATGGAACTTCGGGCTGGGGATCTTGTACAGCAGGTCCTGCAGGAAGCCAAACGGACAGACCCACCCGCAGAGAAGCCTGCCCACGGTAACGCCGAGCAGCAGCACCATTCCCAGGGCAAGGAACGGAATCGTGTGAAAACCCGAGTAGTGAACAAAAACGCCCACCGGGCACGCGAACCACGCCAAAACGCACGAATGACAACTCAACACGGGGTTGCAGAGCCATTTGAACTCCGGCCCCCATGAACTGTGCAGAGCTATCAGCGATAGGACTTGTGTGACCCTTCGCTCAATGGTACGTACTCTCAGATTCTCAAGCATAGACGATTCCTGAGGCGGCGCCCATGGCCGCCAAGTGGATCATTGTCAAGTGGGGCAGGCGCGTTTGCCGCGCGACTCCGCCCGGTCATAGGTGCTGTACAGCTTCCCGTCTTTTCGGGTTACGCCGCCAAACGTGGAATCGATGACCATCTGCCAATCGGGCAGCTTCATGAAGGCAACCATGCCGAATTCTTCAACGGTCGGGTCGAACACCTGATGCGTGTGCACCGTCCCGAAAACGAGCAGAGCCAAGGCCAACACCACCACGGCCCACGCGGCTAACCGCTCTCTGGAAAAACGTTTCATGGTGTCAGCACGTTCCGCTGGTAGTTGGGCGCCAGCTTTCGGTCATTTCCCTGCCGAACCGTCACGTGGCGCGCATCGAAAAAGTCGAGAATAGAAAGCGCATACTTGCGCGACGAGTCGATGGCGTACTTGAAATCGGCGCTGTCAAGCACCCCCTTCTCTTGAATGATGCTGATAACTAACTCCTGCGCCTTCAGGCAGTGTTCTCTGCTCAGAACGACGTTCTTAGCCAGCCGGACGAGACGTCCGTCGTGGCAGAGAAACTCGAGAAGGCGCTCCGTTTGCGCCGGCGTGCCACCGGTCAACTCGGGTAATTCCTCGGGTCTGGGCGAATGAAACCCCTGTTCGCGATAGATTCCGAGAATCTTCCCTAATAATAGACGCTCATCTGCCCTGAGTGAGGACTCGGCCCCCTGAAGCACAATCTGGTTGCCACGGAATTCCGCGAGTTTGCGGTCCTCCAACTCGCGGCGAACCCGCTTCCAAAGCGCATCTGGCCAGTCGAGACTCTGCCGCAACGCGCTCAACGTCACGGTCATCGCCCCTTCTACGTCGCGCGCGTGATTCAGGCGCGCTACCACTTCGTCCAGGCTCTCTCGATAGGTTTGGCTATCGATGAAAGCGCCTTCACCCATCGCGGACACGCTCCCTTCCTTGACAAGCGCGTCGAGCGACCGTTCCACCATGGCGGGCGTCATGACTGTGGCGTGAGCCAAGGCATCCGCCGTGGCCCCGTGGCGAAACACGGTCTTCAGACGATGTTGAATCAGTCGCATTGCGAACGTCTCGTCTCCGGTGTCGAGCGCAAACAACGTCTTGGAATCTATCCCCAGAAAGGCCTCTTGGGTTCGCAGAATCTCCAAGGCGTGTTTTTTGGGCGGTCGGTGCGGCTCGTAAACAATGTCAAGAATGCGGCCACCTGCAATAGTCGCATGAGGAGATGCGCGTCGGAGAATAAAACGATCATAGGCGACGGCCGCTACGGGACGATTCAACTGAATGGTCGCCAACGCGGAAGCGGACGCCCCGAGTTCCGCATCCTCCAGCAGGTAGACTTTGCCCACCTCTTCCGCTGTGCCGATGTGGAACTTGATTGCCTCGGCGTTGCGTAAAGGCGGCGATACCTCCGAGACTGTCTGGATACGCACATGAAAGATGGCGGATTCCCGCAGGTAGCCGGGCAGCGAAACGATCTGTCCCCTCTCGAAGGCTTCCTTTCCAGGTTCCGCGATGTTCAACGCCAGGCATTGGGCGTACTCCGCCTCTCCGGTGCTGCGAAGAAAACGCTGCATTCCCCGGACTTTTCCAATGCGGTGACCCGGTACAATTTCCACGGCGTCGCCCACGGAGATTCGCCCGGCGATAGCGACGCCCGTCACAATGGCCCCGAATCCCGGTTGCAGGAAGCTCCGCTCGATGGGCATGCGAAACACGCCTTCGCGGCGCTGTTTCTGAAGGGAGCGAATAGCTTTCACGAGCACGTCGTAGAATTCGAAGAAACCGGCTCCGGTTTCCGACGATACGGGGCATATGGACGACCCGGCCAGAAACGTAGTCTGAAGATACGCCGCGATTTCCTCGACACGTTGCGCCACCATTTCCTCGGGTACAAGGTCGATCTTCGTAAGCGCGACAATCCCACGTCGCACGCCCAATAGTTCCATTATCTGCACGTGTTCGACGGTCTGCGGCATGATTCCGTCGTCCGCGGCAATCACGAGAACGCACAGATCGATTCCCGACACGCCCGCCACCATGTTGCGGATGAAACTCTCGTGACCCGGCACGTCCACAATGCCGACGCACTCGTTGCCGCCCAGGAAGCACGGGGCAAACCCCAGCTCGATGGTCATGCCCCGATCTTGTTCGGCTTTGAGCTTGTCGGTATTGCAGCCCGTCAGCAGCTTGACCAAACTCGTCTTCCCGTGGTCGACGTGCCCCGCCGTGCACACCATCATCACGACATCCGGATCCTGCTCTTTCGTGAGCAGGCCAGGCGGCCGGCGAACGGTGCTGGGTAACGGCGACACGCGTCTACTCCTTTCCCCCCCGGTTCTTTGCTCGTTGCGCAGCGAGCTCGTCGACGGCTTCCTTGTAGAACACCATCGCCGTGCATCCGCCGAACGCGATAGCGAGGTTGGCGGCCTCGTCGATCTCGGCCTGGGAGATGCCCATGGCCAACGCGCCCTTGAGGTGAATGGCCAGGCACGGCTTGCACTTGTGCGCAATCGAAAGAATGACGGCCATCAACTTCTTCGCACGCCGGTCAATACGCCCTGGCTCATTGGCCTTCTTCATGAAGTCCTGGAATACGGCTAGGACTTCGGCCTCGTTGGTCCCTTGCTCTTCGAAGAGATCGCCGCAGCACGACGTGCCGTCCTCAACCGAATCCGTCACGTGACTTTCCTCCGTAGTTGCCGTCTTGAGGGATGGCAATGCTCCCACAAAGTTGCTCAGTTGGGTGTTTGTTACGGCCACGCGTCCCTCGCCGTCTTCCGATGCTCGTATGCGGCCGATGACTGCCACGCCCTTGTGGCCGCGGGCATTCAAGTCCGCCACCAACTGCGCGGCCCTGTCTTCCGGTAAAGCGATCAACAATCCTCCCGACGTTTGCGGGTCGAACAGGATCGGCAGATTCTCAGGGTGCCCATCATCCGTTATCCGCATCCACGCCATCGCATAAGCACGGTTCCGATCGACGGCTCCAGGTAATATCTCTTCCCGCAAACACGCGGCCGCGATTCCGAAAACGGGAAGCCGCGTCATATCCACCTCGGCAACGACGCCGCTTCCGCGTGCCATCGAGACCAAGTGGCCCGCGAGACCGAATCCGGTGATGTCCGTGCACGCATGCGCCTGATACCGGCACATCAGTTCGGCGGCATCCTTGTTGAGGGTCGCCATCGCCATGCCTGCATCTGTTAACGCGTCCGGTTCACAACGCCCCAACTGGGCCGCATACGCCGCCAGCCCGGTACCCAGCGGTTTGGTCAATACGAGCACGTCGCCGGGCAACGCCCGATCGCGCGCAACGACCCGTTCGGTGTCGATCAGACCGGTAACTGCGAATCCGCACTTGATCTCGGGATCGTTAATGCTGTGCCCGCCGAGCAAGGCGCAGTTCGCCTCGGCCAGCTTGTCCATACCGCCACGCAACATCGCCTCCATGATGGACCCATCAAGTTCATCGATTGGGAATCCGACAATGGACAGGGCCGTCAGCGGTTGCCCTCCCATTGCATAGACGTCGCTCAACGAATTTGCCGCAGCGATCTGGCCGAACAAATAGGGATCGTCGACGCAAGGCGTGAATACGTCCACGGTTTGGACAAGCGAACGGTGTTCATCAAGGCGATACACCCCGGCGTCATCACCCGCTGCAGCACCCAGAAGTACGCGTGGGTCCGTCACCGAAGGAAGATTCTTGATAATCTGAAGGAGATCGGCTTGGCCGATCTTGGATGCGCACCCCGCCTTGCGCACATGCTTGGTCAGGGCAATGTTTTTCGGCTTATTGGCGGGCCGCTCGCCCGCGCAGTGACAGATATTCTGCTCCACGAGTTCCGGGCACGGACACGGTTGCTTGAGGTTGCACACACAGTGACCCAGCTTCTGCGAGCGAGACATAACGGTTTCGCGCCGGATAGGATCGACCGCTATCCCCTGTTCAGGCATCACCCTCCCCTTCTCTCAAGAATCGTCACGCGCTGAGCCGCTTGAGGGCCTCAAGCACGATGGCGGCCTCGCCTTCCAACAAGGTCCGCATATCGAATACGACCTTGTCGTCCGCGATACGGGCAATAATGGGCGGCTCGTTGCGCCGCAACAACGCACTCAATCGTTCGGCTGACATGCCACCGTCACGTACCGTCAACAGACAGGTCGGAATCGGAGTCGCCGGAAGCGATCCGCCCCCCATGGCACTCTCCCCTGCTTCCACCGAAACGGTGAACGAGGTCCCGGCGGCGTCCAACTGCTCCTTCAGTAAGACGGCGGCCGACTTCAATTCGTTGACCGGAGCCGCCAACATTCTGAGCGTGGGATTGTTCGCGACGAGCGTTTCGGGAGTAAGGAACAACCGCAGCGTGTGCTCCAGCGCCACGTCGGTCAGCTTGCACACGCGCAGCATTCGTGTCAGCGGGTGCTTGCGAATCCGCTGTACCAATGCCTTCTTGCCCACGATGATCCCGCATTGAGGACCCCCAATGAGCTTGTCTCCGCTGAAACACACAAGGTCGGCTCCTGCCGCCACGCTCTCTTGCACGGTAGGCTCGTGCGGCAAACCGAACTGAGTCAGATCGACGAGCGCACCGCACCCCAAGTCGTCTATGACAAGCGCCGGCGTCTTTTCCTTCAAACTAACCAACTCGCCTATGGAGACTTCCTTGGAGAATCCAACAATGCGGTAGTTGCTGGGATTGACCCGGAGAATCGCTCCCGTCTCTTCCGTTAGCGCGGCCTCGTAATCGCGTAGATGCGTTTTATTGGTCGTTCCCACTTCGACGAGGTGCGCTCCGCTCTGATGCACGCAGTCGGGCAGACGGTAGGAGCCGCCTATCTCGATAAGCTGCCCCCGGGATACGATTACGTCTTTGCCCGCGCACAATGAGGCCAGGATTAGCAGGGTCGCGGCGGCGTTATTGTTGACGAGAAGCGCGTCCTCCGCGCCGGTCAGCGCGCAAAGCAGCCGCTGGCACTCGTAATTGCGCTTGCCTCGCAAACCGGACGCGAGGTCAATCTGTATGTTGCAGCACCGGTCTTGCTGCCCAAGCGCCTGCGCGGCCTGACGCGGCAGCACGGCCCGGCCCAAGCCCGTGTGAAGGATGATTCCCGTCGCGTTGACGACCGGACGAAGACGGTCAAGAGAATCCTCTTCCAGGCGCAGGCGGGTCTGCTCAAGCACTACCTCGACGCCAGGAACGGCCTCGATTTTGTCAAGAGTGTTTCTATACCCATCGAGAACAGAACGGACCGCATCCAAGACGATTGGCCGGGAATACCGGGCGACATACGACTGGCATTCCGGTGTATCCAGCAGTTTAGAGACTGATGGGAGCCGTGTACGCGGATCGTTGGGAGCGTTCGTGTCGTTCATCGTGTCGCAGTGGGTTGAGAATTGGCGGAGGTGAATGGGAGTCGAACCCACCCATCGCCGTTAAGCGATACAACGGTTTTGAAGACCGCGGGAACCACCGGATCCCCCTCACCTCCAAATCGGCAAATCTGGAGCTTGGCCCCCCTTCTCCGTTTGAAGTATCGCACGACAAGGGGCGCATGTCAAAGCGTGACGAATTAGTAATGTGCTAATTGGGTGTGCTGCGATCAAAACGGCGTGTTGTCCCGAAAAGGGCGCGAGGGACAGGCATCGTAATGGGATGGGAAAGCGCAAGAAAAGGACGCAAATCGATTCGCTCGCGGGATGTAGCTCCTTTTTGCCGATCTCCCGGACACATGACCACCCTAGGGAGGAAATGCTTGACTTAATGGGCAAAATCCAGTAAAGTTCTAGCATTGGAATAGCGTATCGCCAGCGATCTATCCAGAATGTGCAACAAATGCCGTTTGTACTTGTATGGATAGCACGAGGTATCTGTAGGGGAATTTCTGTACAGCGATTCAGGGTAGGGATACTGCCCTTTCTTGACAAAGCCTTTTTGGGTAGCGTAGTATGGTGTTGCGTTGGAACCTGAGCATATGGCTCAGAGCAAGAAGGAGGAAAGCATGGACATCGTGTTGGATTTCTGGTATACCGTACTTCTGTGGATCATCCACCTTATCTTCGGGTTCACCACCCCGACCGTATAAGCTCCGTATTCGTACGGGCTTAGATCTAGTTTTTGAAGAAGAGCCCCTACTTGCCGTGGGCGAGCAGGTGCTCTTTTTCTTTTTCTCGTCCTCCTCGGATCACGGCCGACCCAATCGGCCCGGGATACCCTGCCATAACGGATTAATCGCGTGAACCGACCGGTGGCGGTCGCCGCTTCCTTCTTCCTCTTTGGGCTTCTGTTTGCCAGTTTCGCCCATGTCGTCCACGTCTGGTTGCCGTGCTTGGTTCTCTTCAGCGGGCTCACATGCTCCATTTTGGCGCAAAAACGGCGAGCATTGCGGCTGTTGACTGTTGCTCTGGTCTTCTCGGGTTCGGGCGGGTTCATCTGGGTCCTGCACCATGCCGACGGCCCTGGCGATCCGTTCAGTCGCATAGCCGAGACGTATCACGATGTCCCGGTGGAAATCGAGGGCCACGTACTTCAGGCGGGGCTGGTAAATCCCAAACATGAGTCCATAACCCTGATCGTCGCCGTTGACCGTTACCAGCTATCCGACGGCGTAGTGCGCCAGACAGAAGGCAACGTGCTTGTCCGCTGGATCCACCCGGACAAACAGCCCTACTGCGGTGAACGGGTGCGTGTCCGTGGCCAGCTCTCTGTCACCATCGCGCAGGTAAACCCCGGCATCGGCGGCGTGGAGACCTACTATCGGCTGCAAAACGTGCACAGCATGATCACCGCCGCTGATCTGGGAAGCGTGGAGCGAATTTCAGAAGCACCTCTCCTGTCACCAGCCTACTGGGCGTCGCGCTTGAGAGCAGCGCTCGCCACGCGCCTCGCAGCCGTGATGCCCAAGCAGATACTCCCCTTTGTCTACGCAGTCTGGTTAGGTGAACGCTCCAGTCTCTCGGAAGGCGAGTTCCAGTCCTACGTGGAATCGGGAACGGCGCATATTCTCTCGGTGTCGGGCGTCCACGTAAGCATCATCTTCCTGAGCGCCGATTTTGTGCTCGGACTGTTCATCCGGTCGCGAAGAACGCGGGCGACTCTCAGCGTCTTGATTGTTTTGCTGTATGCATTGATGACAGGCGCGAGTACACCCAGCGTGCGGGCAGCCTTGATGGTCTGTATCTACCTCGCCGCCGAATTCGTCGACCGGGACCCCGATACGCCAACCGCCCTGAGTATCGCCGCACTCGTATTCCTCGTATGGAATCCGGACCTCGTATTCGATGTCGGGTTTCAATTGTCGTTTCTTAGCCTTGCATCAATTCTTGTTTTCAGCGCACCGCTCCAGAACGGACTCGACGCCCTCCGTAGTCGAATTGTGCGCACCATCAGAAAAAAAAGAGTACCGGACGCTGAATCTCGCGCGTGGCAATTCCTTCGCGCGCCTGTTGCCACAACGCTATCGGTTCAGATACTGCCTGTGCCTATGGCCGTTCGAGCATTCCACGTGTTTTCCGTTTCAGCGCCGTTTTCGAATCTGTTGATAATTCCGCTGCTGACCGCCGTTCTGTGGTTATGCTTTGCAGCGTCCATCTTCTGCTGGTTTTCGCCGGCCCTCGCGCAAATCTTCGGCCACGCGGCAGGTCCCGCAATCATCTTGATTCAGCGTGTCGCGGATTGGTCGCGTGTCTCGTACGCAGTGACGACACCCACCCCCACGGCCGTTGCGTTGCTGTGGTCGGGCGCTTTTGCCTGGTTAACCGTGGGTAGCGCTCTCGGCGCATCGAGGAAGTGGTTTCGTGGAACGCTCGCTACCGGTCTACTTGTGTTGTCGCTGGTCTTCTGGAGGCCACTGTTTCCCGAGCCCGAGATTGTCTTCTTGGATGTGGGTCACGGCGATTCAGCCTTCCTATGCTTTCCCGGCGGAGGAACCGCACTGATTGACGCAGGAGACAAGGTCAAGAACGTCGACTACGGAAAGCGCATCGTCACTCCGTTTCTGTTGTCACGAGGACTCACGCACTTGGACCTCCTCTTCGTGAGCCACTCCGACAGCGACCATATCGGCGGAGCGCTGACCATCGTCGATCGATTCTCCGTGGGCGCCGTTATTCTCGGCCCGCATCCCTCCGATAATCCGATGGAACAAGACCTAATCGGGCGCTGCAACCGGCGAGGCATCCCGGTTCGGCGCACAACGCAAGGCGACACATGGAAACTCGGTTCCGGCACGTTTGACGTGTTGTATCCCTCCGCTGGGCAGGCGCCGGAAAAGGGTACTAATGAGAATAGTCTGGTGTTGCGTGTTCATTTCGGAAATCTGTCCATACTCTTCCCCGGAGACGTGGAAGATACCGCGGAATCCAAACTGGCGGATATCGATTGCCGCTGCGATATCCTCAAGGTTCCCCATCACGGTTCGGCCACCTCAAGTACTCCAGCCTTTCTAAATCGCGCCGCCCCAAAAGCGGCGGTTGTATCCACGGGTGGACGCCAGGGAAGTGAGCCGGTGGATGACACCGTCATGTTGCGTTACCGCGAGCGAGAGATTCCGGTTTGGCGCACGGACTACGAGGGAGCGATTCGCGTGCGGTATCGGCGGAATTCACTTGTCATAGAAGGGGAACGTGAGATTCGGGAGTACCCAATGCCTCGGACAAATTGAGTGGCAATGCCGATTGGCATTGCTTGTAAGAGCATGGGGTCGCTATACTTCTGCTCTGGTAGTAGCTAATTCCTTTCGTCATTTGCCGTAAAAATGGCGAGTTCCTGTGTCATCGCAGGGCATCGAAAGGAATGTAGTGTGTTCATTTCACAGAGAGCCTTGGCATGACTCTGGCAAATCGAATCACCATCGGAAGACTTGTCCTGATTCCGGTGTTCATCGTCCTCATCATGAGCTATACACGCGAAGAGCCGTTCTTCCGAATTGCCGCGCTCGTCACATTCATTGTCGCGGCTGTCAGCGACGGCATAGACGGCTTTGTGGCGCGCGCCTATAACCAAAAATCGAAGCTGGGGGCCGTACTCGATCCGCTGGCAGACAAACTGCTCGTGAATCTGGCTTTCGTATTTCTCGCCGTCAACGACCAGTTGCGCACGCCAATTCCAGCTTGGTTTCCCGTGGTCATCCTGAGTCGCGATGCGATCATCGTTATTGGCGCCTACCTCATCAACGAGTATTTCGGCCCCGTGCGCGTACGCCCGCAAATCAGCGGCAAACTAACGACAACCTTCCAGATGGCGCTGATCATTTCCGTATTGCTTGAACTGAATCCGCGCTTTGTTTGGGGATTTCTGATTGCTACCCTGGTCGTGTCTGTGTTTTCGTTTGTGGACTATTTACGAGCCGGCGTCAAGCAGGTCGGCAATGAGGACCAAGCCTGATGTCTCGCCGCGCGAAGTTGCCCCTTATCGCCATCTGTGGCCGCCCCAATGTCGGCAAATCCACCCTCTTTAACCGGCTGGTCGGGCGGCAACGCGCGATCGTGCATTTGGAAGAGGGCGTCACGCGGGATCGAACCTACGCCACGGCGGACTGGGATGGGAGAAAAGTCCGAGTAGTCGATACCGGTGGCATCGTCGAAAACCCCACCGATCCAATCACGCACCGAATCCAGGAGCAAGTCCGTGTCGCCTTCGAAGAAGCGAGCGTGGTGGTTTTCGTTGTAGATGGTCAACAGGAACTAACCCGGGTTGACTATGAAGTTCGCGACGAGTTGCTCAAGCTCGGAAAGCCCGTCGTGCTGGCCGTTAACAAGCTGGACAACCATAGACTGCAGCAGCAACGGACGGACTTCTACGAATTGGGACTGGGAGAACCGTATGCTATTTCGTCCTCCCACAACCTGGGTATCGAAGACCTCACGGACGCCATTGTCGCGCACCTACCCGAATGCGCGCCCGCGGAAGAAGAATCGGAAACCGAGCCCGCCATAACTCGGGTGGCCGTCGTCGGCAAGCCCAATGTCGGCAAGTCCTCGTTCGTTAACGCAATCCTCAACGAAGAGCGAAGCATCGTTGATTCGACTCCGGGTACGACGCGCGACGCTATCGACATCGACTTCCGCTGGAAAGACAAAGACTATCTGCTTATCGATACCGCGGGCATGCGCCGCAGGTCGGGGATTAAGAAGGAAGTCGAACTCTTCAGCGTGTCGCGCAGCCTGCGCGCCGTGCGAAGGGCCGACGTCTGCCTCGTAATGATCGATGCTACCGACGGAATCAGCGAACAAGACAAACGCATCGTCAACTACGTCAAGGAACAAGGCCGAGGCATGGTCCTGGTTTGGACCAAGTGGGACCTCGTAGAAAACAAAGAACAGCGTTTCAAGGCGCTCGCCGAAGAAATCGATCTCAAAGCCCCGTTTTTGCGGTACGTGCCGTACGTCACCATCTCGAATATGTCGCGACAGCGGTTGTTCACAACCTTCGAGTTCATCGACCGCGTCGCGGCAGAAACTGAGAAGCGAGTTTCGACCAGCGCGCTCAACGCCTTTCTCGACGAACTGCGCGCCACCCAGCCGCCTTCAACACACAAGGGTGGAACGCCCAAGATCAAATACGCGACTCAGGCAAGCGTCAAACCCACGACCTTCGTGTTCTTTGTCAACAAGAAGAGCCTGTTCCACTTCAGCTATCTGCGTTTCATCGAGAACCGCATTCGAGAGAAATTCGGTTTTGAAGGCGTGCCCGTGACAGTCGAGTTACGCGAAAGCGCCCCCAAAGAATAGCGAAAGGGGACGCCCTCGGGGGCATCCCCTGCTATACCTGCCGTGAGCGGGTCTCTTATACCTCGCGTCGCCGACGGACGTGGACACGAATCGTCAGCACCCCCGTAACCAGCAATGCCAAAGCCAGCCCTGCGTACGGCAAAGGCACGTCCGGCACGTCATTGGCATTGTACGGATCGGTATTAAAAGCCACTTCGACAAAATCGTCAATTCCATCGCCATCCGAATCGGTGTCTATGTAATTCGGTATGGAGTCCCCGTCGACATCTGCTGGCGCGAGGCTCTCATCTTCGTCGGACAGACCGTCTCCATCCGAATCCAGATCCAGGTAGTTGGGAGTACCGTCGTGATCGGTGTCGGTGGCCGACTCGACCGAGTCATTGATGCCATCCCCATCCGAGTCCGAATCCTCAAAGTTGCCGATTGAATCGTTGTCCGAATCGCCGTTGCCTTCAATGTAATCAGGAATGCCATCGGAGTCATGGTCCACGCTGCAGCCAGCGCTATCGGTCATGTCCGTTTCTTCGAATGTATAAGCATCCCAATCTCCGCTCGACAGACCGACCACTCCGAAAATCGCGTCGACACCCAGATACGTGAACCGGATCTTCCCATCGAAGAACATCTCGATCTGGAAAGTCGTATAGCCTCCCATCCAAAAATCGGGCACCCACAAGTAGGTCACCACAAGGCGATCGGCCATCTGCCGGTAGCCAACATTGCCGTAGAGGTCGGGCATGAAGTCATTGAAGAGCCCGGAAACGCGCGGCTGGCTGAAATGGTTGTCAAGATTGTCAATGTACCCGATATCCGGTCCAAGGAACGTCAAATTGCCATTGCTGCCGATGTACACGGATGAATACGCTTGTCCGTATAACGACACTGTCTTCCCTCCGGTGAGTGCGACCAACCGGTAGTCGTCATCTGCCATAGACGTCCATGTCATCGTGGACGCATCGACTGGGAACACAGATGCGGACTGCGAACAGGTCGCGTAGAAATCGCCTGTGCCAATCGGCGTAAACGTGATCATCGTATTGTCGAGATCGTTGTCCCCATATTCGAAAAACTCCGCGAAATACGTGTCCGGCTTTTGTATGCCCGTGGTCGCGCGACTCCGCGAGGGCGGCGAATACGACTCTTCGCTGAATTCATCCAGGCCATAGTATGCGTAGGCCGTGTAGTAATACGTGGTTCCTTGCGCGTAGGGACCATCAACGCAACTCGTTCCCGTTCCTGAGTAGATTACCGTCCCGTCAGACGGACTCGACGAATACGAGCCGGACTTCCGCACGACCTTAATCGTCGCGGGCGAGGACGGATTGGTCCACGTTATCGTGATGTTGGGATTGCCGGAAGAACTGTTCGCTTTAAAATCGCTCACACCTTCGGGCAGTCCGCCGATTTCGACCGCGCGGCAGGCCCGCTCCACCGAGTTCCTTTCCGATAACGTCAGACCGATATTGATTGCGGCCTGCGTCAATTGCGTGTACAAGTCGGCGTAATCCGAAGAACTCGTGAGGAGGTTCGCCTGCGCCTCGTAGAAAAGGTCCGCTGTCTTGGATATTCCCAGGGGAATAACGGTGCGACCGTTGAAATCATCGCCGTCCGTCAGCAGGTAGCACAGCTTGTTTCCAACACCGCTATTGATATGCACGTCCGCGCCGGCATGGAACAAAGGGCTGTAGTAACGATCCGGATCGCCGTACACGGTCGGATTGGCCATATCGCGAATGGGGCCTCCGGAGATGTCTTCGCCCATTAGCCAACGCACCGACGCGCTGTCATTGCCCGCGCCATTGGTAAGGTCAATGAACTCTCCCCAGATGTCCGAAAACGACTCGTTAATCGCACCGGACTCATCGAAGTAGTCCAGGTTCGACTCGTACTGCGTCACGCCGTGCGTCAACTCATGAGCCGTCACGTCGTCTGTCGCGAATCCGTCGCCGAAGTGCATCGTCTCCCCATTCCAGAATGCGTTACTGTAAGGACAAAACTCTGCAGATTCACAGTATCGAACCGTGGCGATGAGCGCCATACCCAAACCGTTGATACTGTCGCGTCCATGTTCGGTGCTATAGAAATCATACGTGTCGCCCAGGAATTCATAAGCATTGTCGACTTCTGTAATGCCGCTCGCCCCCTGCCCTTCCGACCGCCGGAGCGTGCCCGGGTCGGCCGTCGTGTTGTTGGAGTCGTAGACCTGACGGTTCTTCGCCTCGTGAATAAGCGAAAAGTGATACACAATACGGCCGGAGTGCGCATCCACAATTACGCGTTCCTTGAACACCGCCTCCGTCTTCGAGGCAATCTCCATCTGCCACGCCAACACCGGTTTGCCAGTCCGCCCGACAACTACTGGCGCGAAGATGACGAGAACCGGTTCCGACTGTACTTCCAGTTCGTCCGGTTTCAGTTCCTTCTTCTGGCCCAGCTTGAAAGCAACCGCTTTGGCCGCATCGGTAGTAAGCGTGGGCTTGAGAAGACCTTTGTCGGTATCAAAAGGCGTGCTGCCGCGCAGGATATCGCTCAAAACACTTCGCACTCCCCCATTGGGATCGACCTGAACCACCATGCGTCCGTTATACACAGGGACGCCTCCAATCACTTGCTGAAGATGGACAACGGTGTCAGCCGACGACATCCCTTTCGAATGGAGCGTAAACTGCGTGTCCGCCCCGATTGCTCCAAACAACCCCGCGTGCTTGCTGACAAACGCGACAGCTACCGATTCCGCATCCGCTTTCTGTTTCAACGGAGAAACGAACGCGCCTTCCGGTCCGCTGCTCAACGAGCGGACATAGCCGTCAGCGCTCAGCGTATGTCTTGGCGTAGCAACCGTTTTCGCCCCCGAAACGCTTCCCAGCAGCGCATTCAACTCCTCGGGATTGGCCTGCGCGAATCCCGGATACGCGAGCACCAGTCCCAACATCAGCGCCGCGAACACCTTCAGCACGCGCTTCGTGCCCTTGTAGCCTGCACGGCCAATTTTTCGTGAGGAACTACCCGTAAGCCCCCTGCTGCAATCGTGACGATTACCGTACGGATTCATTGCGCCTCCCTCATATGCGATCGAGTTCGAACCTACGAACCCAAACTGCTCTCGCAACCCCAAAACCTGCGTCAATGCCTCTTCATTCTGCCTGTTCAGCCGCTATCCGTCAATAGGACAGTCAATTTAAAGTGCGGGCGTCCGTTGGTCCAAGTGCCCCACACGCTCAACGCGACTTACCTCTTGTCTCTTCTCCATAGATGCGAATGAACGCGGAATCGTTGATATTCCAGAACGGCACTTGATACGGGAAAATGGCGGAATCCTGGCGCAACGTGCTGCCCTACATGCATTTGACTCTTTTTGTGGGAATAGACTATAGTACCGCGTTACCTTGAGATGCACAGACTGGATGTATCTGCGCCAATTGGCAAGAGGTAAGCGGTGCGGCTTGGCCTCGCGGGCAATGTATCTGCCTTTGGCAAGCGTTCCGAAAAGCCCGGCCACTGGGCCGGTAACCCATAGAGAGCCCCGGAGCGGGCGAACGCGACGTCACTGCGTCTACAGGTGGGGACGTGGTGAATGTACAAGGAAAAAGGAGAATCCGGTGAAGCGTACTTTTCAACCATCGATTGTGAAACGCAAACGAACGCACGGATTTCGTGCTCGTATGGCGACCCCCGGCGGACGGACGGTGCTGAGCCGTCGTCGTGCTAAGGGCCGCAAGCGGCTGGCGTTGTAACAGGGAGGCGGCGAGTCTGTTGTGCCGGGGCCACAAGGCTTTCCACGGCGTGAGCGGCTTACCCGAAAACGCGAATATGAACTCGTGTTTCGGAACGGGCGTAAACGGGTGGGACCTGCCTTCATTTGCTACGTGGCCCGGCAGGAAGGTGAAGGTCGAAAATTCGGGTTGGCTGTCTCGCGAAAAGTGGGCTCGGCAGTGGTTCGAAATCGCGTCAAGCGGTTTCTTCGCGAGTTCTATCGCACCCACCGCGCCCAATTGGCCCACGACGTGCACATTGTGGTCGTCGCGCGCCCGCAAGCGGCCGAGTTGAGCTTTCACCAATGTACGGAAGCGATGCGGCGGCTCCTGAAGCCTGGAGAGTCTTCGGGCAATGAGTAGGGTCCTGGTAGCGATTGTCCGCCTGTACCAATTGACCCTTTCGCCTTTGCTGAATCTGTTCGGACCGTGTTGCCGGTTCACTCCGAGCTGTTCCCAGTATGCAATTGACGCCCTTCGAAAATACGGGGCATTGCGCGGCACGGGGTTTGCCATTCGACGCATCGCTCGCTGTCATCCCTTCCACGCAGGCGGCTATGACCCTGTCCCTTGATGAATCACCGATCATGAACGATGGGCGCGGATTCTCACCGTGCCGCTCGTGACTGGCTTGCCACCGATAGGCGCAGACTTCGGCAGTTCGAAACAGTTGGAGCACGTTAAGGTTGTTGGACGACGAACAAGATAAATCCGCCATGCGCAACCAGATGGTTGCGATGATGCTTGTGATGTTGCTGGTGGTCATCTGGGTGAATTTCTTCATGCCCGCTCCCCAGCCACGTCCACAGACCGCCCCCGTGGAACAAAAGACCGAATCCGAAAAGCCCTCCGGGATCCTCGAAGCGGAACCTCCCGTGGCTGGCGTAGCCTCTGGCTGGCCGAATTTGCCTCCGGTACCCGCTGCCGATACTGCGGTCACCGATGTTTCGCTCAAAAACGAAGACCTGGAATTGGTGTTCACGCCAGTCGGCGCGCGGCTGAAGCAAGCGCGCGTCTACTTCCACCGCGGCAAAGACGACATGATCAACCTCGTCCCCGAATCACCGGACAAGGTGGATGCGGAATCCGTATATCCGATGGGGATTCGCTTCACGGAACCGTCTCTGCGCGATGAATTGGATCGACGCATCTGGGAAGTGTCGAAAACGGATCTCTCCGTGGCCTTCTCCATTGTGCTCCCAAACGCGGCGAAAATAACCAAAACCTTCACGTTAACGGACTCGCCTCACGTCGTCGATGTACACGTAAGTTACGAAAACCTGGAGACTGCTCCTCGCCGACTCGGCATGGACGATATCCCGGCGTACGTGCTGAACTGGGGTCCAAATGTCCATTCGCTGGACCTGCAGAAGGGCGTACAGCAGCAGTTTATATGGCACACCATGGGCGCCACGGACTGGGTGACCACCGCCAAGTTCACTCCCACAAAGGAAGGCGCCCCGTATAAGAAGACGATTTCGAATCCCGATTGGGTCGGCCTGAAAAGCGCCTACTTCCTCGTTGCATTCAAACCGGAGTCCGACCCCGCAAACGGGTGGGTGGAAGGGACTCACGAACAATTCCGTTTTGGCGTGGCCGCGCCGAGATTCGAACTCGCCGCGGGTGAAACGAAAACCAATACCTTCAAGCTGTACGTCGGCCCCAATGAAACCCGGCAGCTCAAGGAAGCCTGGGCAACCCTCGACACTGCGCTCCGCTTCTTTGATTGGGGGTTCATGGACTGGTTCGCGAAAATCCTCTTGGCCTTGCTGAACTTCTTCCATTCGCTCATTCCCAACTACGGGGTCGCCATCATCATCCTGACCGTCCTCGTGCGCAGCGCAATGTATCCGCTCACGCTCAAGCAGATGAAGTCCATGAAGCGGATGCAGCTACTCGCGCCCGAAATGGAAAAGCTCAAAGAGAAATACAAGGACAATCCACAGGAACTTCAGCAGCAAATCATGCTGATGTACAAGGAACGAGGCGTGAATCCCCTGGGCGGGTGTCTGCCGATGCTCCTCCAATTGCCTGTGTTTATCGCGCTGTACCGGATGCTGTGGAGCGCATACGAACTGCGCGGCGCGCCGTTCATACTGTGGATGACGGACCTTTCCGAACCGGACAAGCTCCTGCACATTCCCGCGCTGGCAAACCTGCCGCTGGGCAATCACATTCAGTTCTTGAACGTGTTGCCGCTGCTCTGCGCAGTCGCCATGGTCATCAGCACCCGCATTATGCCTTCGGCGCCGATACAAGACCCGACCCAAAAAACGATGATGACGATCATGCCGGTCTTCTTCAGCCTGATCTGCTACTCGTTCGCGTCGGGGTTGAACCTATATATCTTGGTCAGCACCGTCCTCGGAATCGCGCAAAACAAACTCGTTCACGTTTCCGCGGGGGACGTTCCAGAGAAGGTGCAGCCGAAACGAAAACAGAACTGGTATGCCGCTGCCATGGCACGTCGCCGTCAGGCAGCCAAGGATACTAAGAAGCAGGTCCCGCAGACGGGTAGGGATCTCAAGGAAAACGGGAAGCGCAAAGAGCCCACGAAGTCGGGAGACGCGACGCCCAAAGACAGACGATCCAAGTAGGGTGTAGGGCCCTATTCCGGATGGCCAGTGTCCGTTGACGTACCGGGGGATACGGACGGCCGGGCGTCATACCGTGCGCGTGCTCAGGCACCCAAGGAGGAAGAAGCAGATGCGATCGGTGGAAGTAACGGCAAAGACCCGGGAGGAGGCCATCAAATTGGCCTTGAAGCAGTTGCGGGCGGAGCGCCACGAAGTCAACGTCGAAATCGTGGACGAGGGGAGTCCAGGATTCTTTGGATTTGGCGCGCGCCCAGTCAAACTGCGGGTTACACACGAATCGGACGAACCGGAAGCTCCGGCTCCCCACGAACCAGAGCGCAGGGAAACTCCCCGGCGCGACGGGCCGCGCCGCGGCGGCGAACAGCGGCGTGATGCAAGCCGGCGGGAAGCCCCTCGGAGCGATGCGCCCCGAAGCGAATCGCCCCGGAGCGAATCGCCCCGCCGCGAAGGCAATCGCCACGAGCAGCCTCGCAGAGAAGGCCCACGCCCCGAGCAACCACGCCGCGAACGAGACGGAAATCGCGCCGAGCAGCCTCGCCGGGAGCGAGACGGAAATCGCGCCGAACAGCCACGCAAAGAAACGCCGCGTCAGGAACAGCCCCGGCGCGAGAGTCCCCGCCCTCCGGCCGAACCATTGACTCCGCCGAGCGAGCGATTCATCGCGGAAGCAGAAGCCTTGCTGCGTGAATTGATCCAGAAGATGGGAATCGAAGCCACGGTCGCCAGCGAGGTCACGGAAAACGGAAGCCTGCGCCTGAAGGTCGAATCGCCGGATTCCGCGATCCTCATCGGCCGGAAAGGCCGCACCCTGCAGTCGCTTCAGTACCTTATCAATCGCATTGCCCATAGCGGTGAAGGCAACGAAGACACCGAGCGGATTGTCGTGGATGTCGAGGGATACGTGGACCGCCGTCGCGAAGCCTTGGAAGATTTGGCTCGCAAGCTTGCCCAACGCGTCAAAGAAACGGGACGCCGCGTCCGCGTGAAGCCCATGAGCCCGGACGAACGACGCATCATACATTTGACCCTGGAAGACGATCCCGAAGTGCGCACGTACAGTGTCGGCGAAGCCTCCGTGCGAAGTGTGATTATCGGCCTCAAGGACGATGCCCCCAATAACGACCGTTCGCCGCGCCGGCGGCCGGACGGCCAACAACGCGATGGTAGAGGCCGCCGCGACAACGGCGGACGACGCCATCCACAGGGCCGTCGCGATTCAGGTCATTCGCGCAACCAACGGGACGGTCGCTCCGTGCGTCCTGACAACGGCAACCGGGCCGATGACAATCAGGAACCCGTGGATGGCAACCGGATCGACTACGAACCGGAATCCCGCGAAGGCAATCGCCCCTCGCGGCGGCGGCGGCCGCGCAGACGGCGTGGCGGCGGACAGCGGGCAGGCGTCGAACAGCAGACCCAGCCTTCGCAGGGCACGGCGGACTTCGATGCGGGATCGAGCGATTCCCAGGACGAGTGAAGACACCATTGCAGCGATCTCGACGCCTCCCGGTGAGGGCGGCATTGGGATCGTGCGGCTAAGCGGGCCC
>JAIBAQ010000031.1 GCA_019695095.1 Candidatus Hydrogenedentota bacterium | reverse complement strand
ATACCTTCCCTGGAAGGCGGAAGCCCGTCGGGCACGCTGCTGGGAGAAGCCGAAGATGCACTCGGCACAAAACTGCGCCTCTTTGCAGACGCACCAAGAACTGCCTTACCGCGCAACTTCAACTGTGCCGTTGACATTCATGCACCAGGCGAACCGGGTGGCACGCTCCCGATTGGCGGCTTGCTGAAGAGCGGTGCAGTTCGCCAGATAGATGCAAGTGAATCGGATTTCGTAGCTGCAGGGATTCAACCGGCTCAGATCACGATTGTGTACGAATCATCAGACATCACCGGCATGGACGAGGCATCCCTGCAGCCGTACCGTTTGCAGGGTGGCAACTATACGCAGACCGGTATCGCCAATGTTGTCGTCAGTGCCGGCACAAACCGGATTACGTTTTCCTCCCGCTATCCCGGCCTGTTTCTATTAGCCGGAACTGCCGGAGCTGGGGACACCAATAGTCCCGGTCCACAAGGCGAAATCACGTTGTCCGCGCTTCCTCTGAACTCGGTAGTTGCGAATGGGTCCAACACGGTGACAGTGACGAGTGGAATCATCCAAAACGAGTCCAGCCTGCCGGTAGCCGACGGTACGCTTATCACCGTCTCGTCTTCGCGCGGAACGATACAGAGTGCGGACGCGGATAGCGGCAGGGCAGGAGTACAGATTGCTACGAGCGGTGCCTCAATTGCATTCACGGTTTTGGCGCCAACCCAATCTGGAACCAGCTTCATCAGCGCGGCATCTGTCCAAGGGGCGGCGTACGGAGAGCTGCAATACGAGTTCCTGCCTGGACCGCCAGTTGGTCCCATAACGTGGACCGTCGGCGAACCGGATGGCGACAGCCCGGTGACAATGGAGTTGGTGTCTGACGTCATCCGGGATGTATTTGGGAACATCGTAGCCGAAGGAACGCCAATCACGATATGGGTTCAAGACGGCACAATCCTATCCCCCGATGCAGACTTGGGTGCGAACGGTCACCAAACACTCGCATATGGTGGTCGCGCCGGAGTTGTAATTGAAGTCAGTAATCGTGACTCGCGATTCACCTTAAACGCATACGCCGATGCGCAACAGACCGAAGAGCTTTCGAGCGGCGAATACGGGCCATCCGACTATGTATCCGTTCCGCTGCGCACAACGCCATTGGTCTTCGTTCTTTTCCTGGCCTTGTGCTTGAGTTTGCCAGCATACTGCACACGAAAGCCTGCGCACCGACGCGGGTTTACGCTCGTTGAGTTGCTTGTCGTGATTGCGATCATCGGAATCCTGGCTGCCATTCTGCTGCCTGCGTTGAGCAGGGCGCGTCAGAAAGCGTTATCGGTAACGTGCGCCAACAACCTACGCCAGCTCTACCTGGCAAACACCATGTACGCGTCAGAGAACCAGGGGCGCTACGTACCCGCCGCTCCAGACATCAATGAAGGGTTCGGCGGGCGAGTGCGCTGGCATGGGATGCGAGAGACACCCAGTCCCGATAGCGATTTCGACCCAGGAAAGGGATTATTGGCGGAATACTTGCCCGACGCGCGCGTCAAAGAATGCCCGGTGTTCACCGAGTTCAGAAAACGTGGCGACGTACCGAACGCATTTGAAGCTGGTACCGGGGGATACGGTTACAACGCGGCCTACATTGGAGGTACGTATTACCAGGATGACTACTTGACCGCCCCGAAGCATTCAACGCTGGACTCGCGCGTTGCCAATCCCGCGCAGACTATCATGTTTGCCGATGCCGCCATGCCGCAGGAGGGGTACATTGTTGAGTACGGATTCCTGGAGCCGCCTCTATTTGTCACTGACGATTATCCCAGAGGCAATCAGGACTGGGGCTTTGCCTCACCGAGCTTGCATTTTCGTCACGACGGCCGCGTAAACGTGGTGTGGTGTGACGGTCATGTCACAAGCGAGAAATGGGAATGGGCGCCGGACGGTCCGAACATCTATGGCGGAATCAATGAGCGTTGGGCCGTCGGTTGGTTTGGCCCGCGCACGAATCGCTATTTCGATTGCGGCGAAAAAGAAGGCGAATGAGTCTCAGTTCTCCGTAATAAGCACCATAGTCCCTTCAGGAATCATGTCAAAGAAGACAATCACGTCATCGTTGCGGAGACGTATGCATCCATGCGATGACGGTGTACCGATACGTTCCTCGTCGTTCGTTCCGTGTATGTAGATGCAGCGATCAAACGAGTCGACGTCGCCGCCCTTGTTCTTGCCGGGTTCCTCACCCGTTAACCACAAAAGCCGAGTGAGAACAAGATCCTCTTTTGTGGAATCGCCAGGCTTCCAAATCTCGTTAACGGCCTTCGCAGAACGGAATACCTGACCCCACGGCGCTCCGGCCCCGATCTTGCGCTTTATGCTGTGCCAGCCGAGGGGAGTTTTGAGACTATCCTTCTTTGAGCCTGTTCCGCGGGTTGCCGTTGCGCATGATACTTGCCACACGATCGCATCGCCATCAATGACACGCAGCATCTGCTCGTCAACAGATACCCACACGCCGATGCCCTCGGGGATACGTTTGCGCCAATGATGCTTCTTCAGAGTCTCGCACTGTTCGCGAGTCAAGGCGACTTGCGCGGCGGCCTCGGCGGCCGAACCCGATATTTGTGTGGATGCCATGTCAACACCCTCCGTTGACGTACCCATCAAGAAACATGCGGCTATCAATACTCCCGTGAAGGGACGGAATCTCATTAAGGCTCTCCATACTCTCGTTCACATTCAGCGGTCTTCTTTCGAAACGGGCGCATATCGTAGCAGTGACAGGCAAGCACATTCACCTTCATCAAAGGTGCGGCGCATGGACGATTCCGGTAGGATACGCCGTCCCGTGGGAAGGTGTTGGCGAAACCCGGAATGCAAGGCTGGAGAACGCTCATGAATCGGCTTTCTTTTATGTTGATAGCGCTCCTTGGAGCGATGGTGGCGCATGCGGACACAGCGTTCGATGAGTTGGTCGAGAAATCGAAGAGCTTTCTGGACTCTCTGGACAAGACCCAACGCGAGACGGCGGTATTGCCCTTTGACAACGACGAGCGCCTCAATTGGCACTATTTTCCCAAAGCGCGAAAGGGAATCATGTTGAAGCAACTGAATCCGGATCAGAAAGAAAAGGCTCTCGCCGTTCTCAGCACAGGATTGAGTCAAGAAGGTTATGCCACCGTTGAGACGATTCGCGATATGGAGAACGTGCTGCGAGAGATTTCGCCTAATGACACGACCCGCGATCCGCTGCAATACTACGTGACCTACTTTGGAGAACCAGGGTCCGACAAGAACTGGGGGCTGCGATACGAAGGACACCATTTGTCGCTTCATTGGACCATCGTCGATGGTCACATCGTTGCGACGCTGCCACAGTTCCTGGGGTCGAATCCCGGGGAGGTGCTCGCCGGATCACGCAAAGGCACACGCGCTTTGGGGCAAGAAGAGGACCTTGCGCGAAATCTCGTCAAATCCTTAAGCCCCGAACAACGCAAGGCTGGAGTGGTGAGTGATACCGCGCCCGCGGATATCCTGACCGGCGCCGAACGCGAGGCCGCCATTCAAGAAGACACGGGAATTGCGTACACTGACTTGAACGAAGAACAACGTGGTATCTTGATTAGCCTGTTGCAGCTGTATGCATCGGTGATGCGGCGCGAGCAAGCCGAGGAACGCCTCGTCAAGGTCCGCGCCTCTGGACTCGATGGTATAAAGTTCGCGTGGATGGGGGGATTGGAGAAAGGGGAGAAGCACTACTACCGAATCCAAGGGCCTACATTCTTGATTGAATACGACAACACGCAGAACAATGCCAATCACGTTCACACGGTATGGCGGGACTTCAAGGGGGACTTCGGAATGGATATGCTCAAGGAGCACTATGCCGAGCATACAAACGCAACCCACCCGGGGCAACATGAACACTAGGCATTCAGCATTAGCTACTTGATACGATATTGCCAATGAACAGCAACGAGCAAGAGACTGATCAGACACCCGGAGAGGTTAAGCGTTCCCATTATCGAAAGCTCTTGTGGATTGCGGGGATTTCGCTATATCTGGGCGCAGTCTGGACGATCGGATGGGAGCGCATTCGCGCTGCCATGAAGGATGTAGACGGCGTCACCATCTGCGTGATGGTTCTGGTCACGCTGGCAGCCCTTTGGATACGTGCACTCAAATGGCGGATAGCGCTCGGCCCTGGCAACAATTCCGTAGGCATTTTCTTCTTGTCAAAAGCAGCGGGGGAATGGTCGCCTGCCCGAATGGGGGAGTTCAGCCCGCTTCTGATCCGCAAGCATCGAACTGCTCGAATAGCCGCGTGGATACTCGTCGATCGCGTCTTGGAGATGGCAAGCACCGTAGGAATTGGGTTGTTTGGCCTCGCCTTTGTCAGTCTTCCCAACCGCAGCGCGCTGATTGTGACAGGTGTGCTTTTGTGTCTGGGTTTTGCCGGCGCCTTAATGGTGCTGGCGAATGCAAGCTACTGGGAAAGGCTGGCTTCACGAATTACATCAAAAGGCCGTTTGCAGAACTTGGTGTCGCTTGCGCCAAAAGTCGCGCGCGAGGTACGCTCATTTGGAAGTACAGCGGTCTACACCGGAGTATTGACGCTCATCGCAGGAATCTTAGATGTATGGGCCGGCCGGCTTCTTTATGTCGCATTTGGATACCCCATTCCGATGCATGTAAGCGCGGCATCGAAAGGCATCCATGCAATTGTCTCAGCAGTGCCGGTTACCCCCAATGCAACTGGAGTGCCCTACTTCGCGGCGGCGACGTTAATCCATGAGACTGGTCATGTACCTACGCCAGTCCTTGCCGCCGGCGTCGCGTTGGGAATCTTGTTGACCAACCTTCTCTTTTGGGGATCGGTGGGAGTAGGTGCCGCTGATTTTAGGAAACGCGCCTCCGAGGTGGACTGAGAAAGGGAATTCGGGAGCGCAAAGCGGCGTTAGCTGAGTGAAACCAGATGAGGAGCAGCGCCATGAAACAGCGCAAGAGTCTGTTCTTCTTGGCTTGTCTAGTTTTGGGAATTCCCACGATGGGCTGTCCGCAGAGTGGAACAGGAATTCGCGGGAGCATTCTTGTTGATGGGATCAAGCGTACCTACCTCATTCACGTTCCGCCCTCATACAGCCCGGATTCACCGGTTCCACTTCTTATTGCCCTGCATCCGTTTGCGGTCACGGGTATCTATATGCAGAGCCTGACGGGGTTTGACGCCATTGCCAACAGTGAAGGGTTCATTGTCGTGTATCCAGACGGGAAACGCAGACACTGGAATGCCGATCCGACTCCTCAGTCGACCGTGAGCGCCCTTGGCAAGCCAGCCGACGACGTTGCGTTCATTTCGGCTCTCATAGATAAGCTGGCTGCCGACTATGCAATCGACCCCAAGAGAGTCTACGTGGCGGGTGCATCCAATGGCGCCTTAATGACCCATCGACTGGCGTGTGAACTTACGGATCGCTTGGCGGCGGTGGCCGCTGTCATGACCACACTCCCTGTCGGCTGGGAAGAGGCGGTTAGTCCCTCAAGTCCATTGCCCATCTTGATGATCCAGGGCATTGACGATCCATTCTTCCCCTGGGAAGGAGGGACAGTGCAGCAGGGGCCTTTTCTAAGCAGCCAATACCAGAGTATGTCAGACACGGTTGGCTTCTGGATTCAGAACAACGCGGCGCAAGTGCCTCCGGTTACAGAGGCACTGCCAGACACTGCCGGGGATGACGGCACAACCGCAGCAAAAGACACGTATTCGGCAGGCCCAGGAGGTGCGGAGGTCGTACTAATCTCGGTGGATGGCGGCGGTCACACGTGGCCAGGTGGAGACGTCAACTTCCCCGAATCGCTTGTGGGCAAGACCTCGTTCGATTTCGAAGCAAGCCAGGTAGTCTGGGACTTTCTAAAACAGCACGCACAACCCTGATCCGCTTTATCGTTTGCGCGCCAGGGTCACACCATCGCGGACTGTGAGCAGCACGGAATCCACACGCGGATCTTCGGCTGCTAGTTTGTTGAATGCGTCCACGGCGATGTCCACCGGTCTGACGGGATTGAGTACGCGCCCACCCCAAAGGACATTATCCACGACCAACAAGCCGCCTTGCCTGACTTTTGGCAGGGCAGCTTCCCAGTAATTTGTGTAGTTCTCCTTATCCGCATCGATGAAGACCATGTCAAAGGGACCGTCGAGTGAGGCGAGGGTATCCAGCGCGGGGGCAAGCCTTAGGTCAATCTTTCGCCCGTGTGGGCTCTTGGCCCAGTATTGCCGCGCCAGGCTTGTCGCGGCCTCATCGATGTCACACGTGACAATACTCCCGTCATCCGGAAGCGCTTCCGCCATACACAAGGCGCTGTATCCAGTGAAGGTGCCAATTTCGAGAATGCGCCGTGCTCCGGTCAAGCGGACGAGTAGTTGGAGGAACCGGCCTTCCACTTTTCCGACAAGCATATGCGGGTACTTCATCGATTCCCGAGTTTCCGTTTCAAGCGCGCCCAACACGGGGTCCAATTCGGACGTATGAGACGCCGCGTATGCTTCTATGTCTTCAGGCACAATCATCATGCGACTACTACCTCGATGCGATGTCTATTCTTTCTAGGGCTGGATTACCAGTAGATTCCACGCATAATAGCAGCAAACACAACCGCCTCAGAAGAAGGTTCGGCCTGCCCTGCCGTTTCGTCCTGCTTTGCGGGGTCAGTATCGGGAAACATCTTATACGCCGTGTTCAGAATCACGTCGGCAAGATTCGGGAACAGAGTTGTCATCACTTGGGCAAAAATACCCAGGCGCGTAGCGATACGCTTCGGCTGCTCTACGATGGCTTCGCACACCATATCGGCTGCCTCCTCGGAGGAAAGCGCAGGAACGTGCTCGTAAAACGAGGTCGGACTGATCATGGGGGTTCGTACAAGTGGCATATTGATAGTCGTGAACTTGATGTCCTTATCGAGCAACTCCGCTTGAACGCATCGCGAGAAGGTGTCGAGCGCGGATTTGCTGGACGTGTAGGCCGAGAACCGTGGAGAGTTTGCGAGTACGCCAATGGTCGATATGTTGATGATGTGACCGCATTTTCGTTCTGTCATTCCCGGTAGCACCTTCAGGATCAAGCGGACAGCTCCGAAGTAATTGAGCTGCATCGTACGTTCGAAATCGTGAAAGCGATCGTAGGATTGCCTGATCGAGCGCCGAATGGAACGGCCCGCGTTGTTTACAAGGATATCCACGCGGCCGTGGTCCCTTAGAATCTGGTCGATGAGCTGGTCGCAACTTTCCATGTCGGAGATGTCGGCCTGATAAATGTGGGCTTTGCCGCCCAGAGACTCGATTTCTTGCTGCGCGTCGCGCAATTTCTCAAGGGAACGCGACGCAATGATCGGCGTTCCGCCGGCGGCCGCAATCTTGACAGCGGCTGCTCGCCCAATGCCCGACGACGCGCCAGTAATGAGAATGACTTTGTCCTTCACCGCCCCTGCCAAGGTCCTGTCGCGGTGCAAGTCCGGATCCAGGTGACGCTGCCAGTAGTCCCACAACATGGGCGCGTAGTCGCTGAGACGGGGACAGACAATGCCTGTGCCTTCGAGTTCTTTGATGGTGTCTCGACAATCAAAGCGGGTGGGGTAGTTCAAATACCGCAACGCCTCGCGCGGGATGCCGATGTCCTTCAAGAAGGTATCGGCAATGCGCCGGATGGGCGGAAGCTCCAAGACGCCGTCGAGTATGCCTTTCGGAATAATGTCGAACATACGCGAGTCAATCCGCATGGCGAATTGCGGGGCGTGGGCCGCCTTGGCGAAGAGGTTCAGAATCTCGCCGGCGCGAAATGGCTCGGGATCTGTGATGTGAAAGCTGCGTTTGTTGAGACCGCGCTTGTGCGCCAGGTGATCAATGGCATCGACGACATAATCGACAGGAACAATATTGATTCTGCCCCCTTCCAGTCCGATTAGTGGTACCCACGCGGGAAACACCTTCCGTACCTTCTGAATGAAGCGGAAGAAGTAGTAGGGTCCGTCTACCTTATTAATTTCGCCCGTCTTGGAGTGGCCAACGACGATCCCCGGGCGGTAGATTCGCCAGGGAACGCTACATTCTCTCCGGACAATTCCTTCCGCGTCGTGTTTGGCGCGAAAGTAGGGATGGCGAAGCCCCTCAGCCTCTTTGAACATGTCCTCTCGCCAGTACCCACGAAATTCGCCGGCGACGGCGATGGAACTCATCTGGTGAAAGCACTTGGCTTGAAGGGCCCCAGCCACTTCCACTGCGCGCCGGGTACCCTGGACATTGACCTGGTTCTCGAGGTTCTCGTCTTCCGACATCAAGTTATAGAATGCTGCCAAGTGGAAGAAGTGGTCGATTTGCCCCTTAAGCTTTGTGAACTGCTCTTTCCTGAGTCCCAACTTGGGTTCGGAAAGGTCACCGTAAACGGAGACAATGCGTTTGGAGTTAACTCCAAATCGCGCACGAAGGGCCTCCACCTTCTCCTCGGATTCCTTGCGGACGAGCAGGTAGATGACACCCTTTCTCCTGAGCAGTCGCTCAACGAGGTTTGAGCCTATAAAACCGGTTCCACCGGTAACAAAATATGCCATGGTTGTTCACCCTATGTGTTTACTTGTCAGAGCCTTGGCACTTAAGACCATATGAAGGTGCCAGAAGGTGTCAAGTTTATCGTTTGTTCCTCTGATGGGCAAATCATAGTCCGCAATTTGCACCGGCGCGATTGAGCGCCCACGCAAATCGCTCACGTGCAAGACATTGAGGGTATGCCATGAGGATTTCTCGCGGATACACTCTGTTTTCGGAGAACCGCTTTGTTCTTCGTCGCAAGTCTCGCAAACACACTGGTTACGAGAGAGGTTCAAGTGTGTTCGCGAGAAATCCGGGATAGTCGCCCAAAGAGATGCCCCTGCACGCACAGGTCATGAATTGACACCCAAAGCCGTGAATGATAAAGTAGACCTGATTCAGTGATTTCCCTGCGACGCTCAGAAAGCGTTCGCGGGAGTACGTAGTTTACAGAGTCACCTTCGGGGCAGGGTGTAATTCCCGACCGGCGGTTATAGCCCGCGAGCGTGGAAACACGCAGGAACCGGTGAAATTCCGGTGCCGACGGTACAGTCCGGATGGGAGAAGGTGAACACGCATAGGCCGCATTGCACTCATTGAGAGTGCGGAGCGGCAGGGCGGAGTCGCAAACGGCCATCCGTCGAAGCGTGTGGTATGTCCCGAAGGCGCAGTAGAGGCCGTCGGGTTTTTTTATGTCCGAGAAGTTGCACAGCTCAAATTTCAATGCGGGGGACGCGCAGTTCATGCAGCGCGCCCTGGCATTGGCCGCGCGCGGAAGGGGCCGGACAAGCCCCAATCCGATGGTAGGCTGTGTCGTAGTGCGCGACGGACGGATCGTGGGGGAGGGTTTTCACGAAAAGGCCGGCCTGCCGCATGCCGAAGTTAACGCGGTACGTGATGCCGGGGGAGACGTCGCGGGGGCAACGCTGTATGTGACGCTTGAGCCGTGCTGTCACGAAGGCCGGACGCCGCCCTGCACCCAATTCCTGATTGAACACCGACCCGCGCGAGTCGTGGTGGCGATGCCCGACCCCAATCCCCGCGTGAGCGGTCAAGGGGTCTTCCGCCTACGCGACGCTGGAATCCAGGTGGACGTGGGGCTGCTTGAGCCAGAAGCGCGCGCGCTCAATGAAGCGTTTACGAAGTACATTACGCAGAAGATGCCGTTCGTGATTGCGAAATGCGGCATGACGCTCGACGGCAAGATTGCTACACGCACGGGAAACTCGCGTTGGGTCACCAGCGAGGAATCGAGACGACTTGTTCACCAACTGCGGAATGAGGTGGACGCCATACTCGTGGGTAGCAGGACGGTGATGCTAGACGATCCGAGTCTGACGACGAGATTGGACCAGGACAAAGCCAAAGATCCGGTTCGCGTAATCGTCGACGCCGACGAGTATTTGGATGGAGATCGGACAGTCTTCCGCCAAGATAGCGAGGCCCCGACCTGGGTGGCTGTCCCCGAATCGAGAGATTTCAAGGGAGCCGATGAGGTTCTGAGAATACCCAGTGGAAATGGCGGACTCGATCTTCGTCTCCTGATGCACGAATTGGCGGCGCGCGAGATCATGACCGTGTTAATCGAGGGCGGCGGAACGACTCACGCTTCGGCGTTTGAGGCGGGGATAGTGGATAAAGTCATGTTCTTCATCGCGCCGAAGATTGTAGGCGGTCGCGATGCGATCACTGCCGTCGAAGGTGAGGGAATAGCCGACATGGACGGGGCCATCCTGTTAGAACGCATGACGGCCAAGCCGGTGGGCCCGGATCTGTTGGTTGAAGCATACGTGAGGCACGAATAGCAGAGATGTTTACGGGACTCATTGAGGAGGTAGGTGTCGTTTCCCGACGGTCGGGCGCCGACGTCACGATTCTCGCGCAGACTGTGCTCGATTCCATGAAGGAAGGCGACAGTATCGCGGTGAATGGTGTGTGCCTGACCGTGGTTGCGTTTGACGAAAGCGGGTTTGTCGTGCAGATGTCTCCTGAAACGCTGGAAAAGTCGTCCTTGCGCGCATTGCAGGCCGGCGACGCCGTGAATCTGGAACGCGCGATGGCCCTCGGCGACCGCATGGGTGGACACTTTGTACAAGGTCACGTTGACGGTGTGGGCCGCGTCAAGTCCATCACGAACCAGGGAGATTTTTCTTTTTGGAAGTTCCAGGCCCCGTCAGAAGTCGCGAAGTATCTTGTGCCCAAAGGGTCGATTTCGATCGACGGAATCAGTCTGACAATCGTTGATCCGAGTGGAGACACGTTCGGTGTCGCGCTGATTCCCACAACGCTAAACAGTACTACGTTAGGCAAGAAGAGGCCGGGCGACCTGGTCAACATGGAAGCTGACCTGTTTGCCAAGCACATCTATCACTATCTACGAAACGTGCCGAGGAGCGGACTATCGCTGGAGACGTTGCAGCGGCAGGGCTACTTGGAGAAATAGGTTCTGGCGGGCGCAAACGCTGCGCCGCAGAGCAGGAGCGAAGCATGTTTTCCCCGATTGAAGAGATTGTTGAGGAACTAAGAGCCGGCAGGATGATTATCCTCGTCGATGATGAAAACCGTGAAAACGAGGGAGACCTCGTGATTGCCGCGGAGAAAGTCACGCCGGAGATCATCAATTTCATGACCATGCACGGCCGCGGATTGGTGTGTCTTGTGTTGACCAAGGAGCGCATGGACTTTCTGCGAATTCCCGTAATCACGCACAACAATCTCAGCAAGTTTGGCACGGCATTTCACGCTCCCATCGAGGCTGCCGAAGGGGTCACGACGGGGGTAAGCGCGTTCGATCGCGCCCATACGATCCGCGTCGCAATCGATCCCAAGTCGACGGCCCAAGACGTGGTAATGCCCGGGCACGTACACACGTTGCAGGCTCGCGAAGGCGGAGTACTGGTTCGCGCAGGACAGACAGAGGGTTCCGCGGACTTGGCGCGTATTGCCGGGTTGAATTCGTCCGCGGTGCTTTGTGAAATCCTGAATCCGGACGGATCCATGGCTCGCCTGCCGCAGTTGGAGAACTTCGCCCAAGAGCACGGGATCAAGATCTGTTCGATTGAGAGTATTATTGAATACCGAAGAAGGCACGAGAAGCTGGTTAATCGCGTGGCCCAAACGACACTGCCGACAGAGCACGGCGACTTCATTTTGGCCGCGTATGAAACCGAAATTGACAGCAAGAAGCACGTGGCTCTGATAAAGGGCGAGATTGGACCGGACGATGACATTCTGGTTCGAGTTCACTCGGAATGCCTCACCGGAGATGTCTTTGGTTCTCTACGTTGCGATTGCGGCAAGCAATTGGACGAAGCGTTGAAGATGATTGCGGAGGAAGGCCGGGGCATCTTGTTGTACTTGCGTCAGGAAGGACGCGGCATCGGTCTTGTGAACAAGATTCGGGCTTATGAACTTCAGGACAAGGGGTTCGATACGGTAGAGGCGAATGTGCATCTGGGATTTGAAGCCGATCCCCGCGAGTATGGAATCGGTGCACAAATACTGGCGGATCTTGGAGTAAAGAAGATGCGGCTCATTACGAACAATCCGAGCAAACGTGTGGGCATCGAAGCGCACGGACTGATCGTGACGGGGCGTGTGCCTTTGATCATTCCGCACAACGAACGTAATGAGCGTTACTTGAAGACAAAGAAAGAGAAACTGGGGCATCTGTTGTCTTAGCTGAAGCGGAAGACCGGATGGATAGGGAGAAGGTTTATGCCAAATGTGATAGAAGGCAAACTCGTATCCAAGGGGAAGAAGTATGGCATCGTCGTGGCGCGCTTCAATGAGTTCATCTCATCGAAGCTCCTTGCCGGAGCTCTGGACGGCCTGAAGCGGCACGGCGTAGCCGACAACGAGATCACGGTGGCGTGGACGCCAGGTTCCTGGGAGATTCCGCTCGTTGCAAAGAAGATGGCGGCGACGAAGAAGTACGACGCCGTGTTGGCCTTGGGCGCGGTCATACGCGGCGGGACGCCTCACTTCGAGTACGTGGCGTCTGAAGCAGCCAAGGGTGTGGCTCAGGCAAGCCTGGAGACCGGCGTTCCGGTTTTGTTCGGTATACTGACGACAGACAATATTGAACAAGCCGTCGAGCGCGCCGGTACGAAGGCCGGTAACAAAGGATTTGATGCAGCAGTGTCGGCAATTGAAATGGTCAACCTGTTGGAGCAGTTGTGAGCGCAATAAATCCACAGTTGCGGCGGCGTGCGCGCGAGCGGGCCGTGCAGTTTTTGTTCGGCCTAGATTTCACGCAATACGGTTGGGAGTCGACGATCGAGACCTTCTGGGTCGGGAATCCCGTGAAGCCAGGCGCTAAAGCGTACGCCGAGCGTTTAATCCGCGGGGTGATGGAGCACCGTATCGCATTGGACGAGGCGATCGACGCCGCGCTCAATCGCTGGACTCCAGACCGGGTGGGGCGTGTCGAGCGCAATGTATTGCGCGTGGCCTTGTACGAAATGTGGCACGAACCGGATGTGCCAACCAACGTAGCCATCAATGAAGCCATTGAAGTCACCAAGGTGTACGGAGAAGAGGAGACGGCGCGATTCATCAATGGAGTCCTCGACCGTCTAAGGGAGATAGAGCCGCGGGCGAGCGCTACGTAGATTTGCATCTGCACAGCAACTTTTCCGATGGGACGGATGCCCCCGCACGAGTGGTGGAGCGGGCCGCGGAATTGGGAATTTCCGCGCTCGCATTGACTGACCATGACACGGTAGGAGGCGTTCTCGAGGCCCGCGAGGCCGCTCGGTTGGCAGGCATTGCATTTCTAAGCGGAGTCGAAATTACCGCTCATTTTCAGGGTTTTGAAGTTCATACACTCGGGCTCGGCATAGATGTGCATAATGACGCCCTCGTAGCCAGTCTGGACCGCCTGCGGGAGGGTCGCACCGCGCGAGCGATGCGGATCGTCGACAAACTCAGGGGACTTGGTATCCCAATCACATTTGACCGAGTTGCGGAGCGAGCCGCGGGGGAGGCCTCCATCGGCCGTATCCATATTGCGCGCGAACTGAACGCCATGGGTCTCTGTAAGACTGTTCAGGGCGCTTTCGAGAAGTACATTGGCGAGGGCAGGAAGGCGTATGAAGCCAATCCACGCATGCCGCTCGAAAAAGCCATCGAGTTGATTCACGACAGCGGCGGGCTTGCATTCCTCGCGCATCCAGGCATAGGGCCAGTCCGGCGGCGTGTTGCCCGGCTGCTGGAACTTCCTTTCGATGGGCTTGAGGCGTATCACAGCAAACACTCGCCAGGACAGACGGATGAGTATTCGCGTTTGGCGGAAGCCAAAGGACTTCTCGTCGGAGGGGGATCGGACTGCCACGGAGCGACAGGAAGGAAGCCTGATATGGGAAAAGTACGGGTTCCGTATGCGCGATTCGAGGCGCTGAACGAACGTCTGTCGTGAAGCGGACCGTGGACTACACTTTGATAAGAGTCTTGTTCGAGTCCAAGAGCGCACGGACGTGTCGAACCAGTGTGGACGGGGTAAACGGCTTCGGAAGGAAAGCCGTCTTGTTGTCATTGGAAACTGGAATTGGCGCCTTGTCCGTATAGCCGGAAATGAAGAGCACTCTGGTTTCAGGCGTTAGCGCACGAACGCGCTTGGCAACTTCCATTCCATTCATGCTGGGCATAACCACATCAATAATAAGCAGTGAAAGCGCTCTGCCGTATTCGTTCGCCACTTTGATGGCGTCTTCTCCATTCGTTCTTCCAATCACGGTGTATCCGTAGGAACGCAGAATTGTCTGAATGATAAATAGCGTCTGCTCTGTATCCTCAACGAGAAGAATGGTTTCGTTGCCGTTCAATATCGGATTCCGAGATTCCGTATCCGGGAACAATTCTTCCTGCCCCGAAAAGACAGGGAGGAAGACTCTGAATGTGGTGCCACGTTCGATTTCGCTGCTGACTTCAAAATACCCGCCGGCTTGCTTAACAATCCCGTAGGAAGTAGCAAGTCCCAAGCCGGTTCCCTTCCCCTGAGACTTCGTTGTGAAGAAGGGCTCAAAGATGTGTTCAATAACTTCGGGAGACATTCCCGTGCCGGTATCCGTCACGGAAATGGATACAAAGTCTTTGTGAAGATCGTTGGGTGAGCACCAATTTCTCGGTCCTTTTTGGGGTACGTCCTGGGTGCTCACGGTGATGCTGCCGCCATGGGGCATAGCATCACGTGCATTCACGACAAGATTCACAAGCACTTGCTCGATCTGCCCGGTGTCGACTCGCACGAGGTCATTCAGTGCCGCGGGGATAGTCGACAAGCTGATGTTAACATCGATGAGTCTGCGAAGCATGCGGTCTAGATTAAGAGCAATATGATTAAGATGGACCGCTTTCATTTCCAGGTGCTGTTTACGAGCAAAGGTGAGAAGCTGCCTGATAAGGTCTGCGGCACTTTGTGAGACGAGATTCGCCTGGTCGAGATGCTCGCGAGTTTTTTCGTCCGTATCGTCAAGGCGCATGAGGGCTAATTCGACATTGCCCATGATGGCGGTCAGGAGATTGTTGAAATCGTGCGCAATTCCCCCGGCAAGTCTGCCAACCGCTTCCAGCTTTTGGGATTGCTGCAATTGAGTCTCCAAGTTCACACGATCCGTCAGATCGCGTATATTCAACATTAGGCCGCTAATACCTGGATAATCCGAGAAATCCCGGCCTACGGATTGCAGTATCCTCACACTCCCATCCTTATGCCGGAATTGGAAGAGTCCCATGTCGAACCCGGAAGGAGTTGTGTCTAAGTTTCCGATGGCCTCCATGAACCTTAGTCGATCCTGGGGAGCGACCAGATCGACAATATCCATGCCAACGAGTTCATTGGGACTGTATCCGAGAACGCTCTCGATCGAAGGGCTCACAAAGCGGACAGATGCATCTCTTCTCAGGACCGTGATAATGTCCAGCGCATTTTCGATGAGCGCGCGGTAATACCGCTCCTTTCTGATCTGAGCCTGTTCTTCGCGCTTCTTATGAGTCACATCCTGGATCAGGCCAATAGCTTCCGCAACGCGACCTTGATCGTCCGGAATCCCCGTCCAACTATCGAAGAACCAAACCTCGCTCCCATCGTGCGCAAGCATCATGTATTCGCACTGACAAGTGCGCAGGAGGCCCTTTTCGATTTGCTTTTCCACTTCTTGAGGCGACATGTCGCCCAGGGGGCCGAGATACCTTACTTCCTTGCGCATTTTCAGATACTGACTGAAGTCGTACCCGTCTCCCACGATATTCGCAAGGGTCCCCGCGCCGTTGTGAAAGAGCTTTCCGGTCATTGTCTGCCAGTTGACGCGATAGGGAATCGCTCCGGCTTGAGAGATAGCGAGCCGGTACAAGTCATCCTGTTCACGAAGGGCTGCTTGCGCCCGCTCGCGTTCTTGGACTTCATTCAGAAGATCATTGTGTTTCCTTTGCGTCTCGGAACGCGCCGAAGCGGCCTCCACAAGCGTGAAGTAGAGCGATGCTATCAGAAGCACCGAACCAAGCATCGTTAAGAACCATAGCAGGCCACGATGCAGGTCGCTGGCGTCGGCGAAAAGGGGACTCCAACTTAATTGCGGTAAGGTTCCTGTGAACTCCAAGAACGCGGAAACTGCAAGGCAGACAGCCGCCGAAATCGTCAGTATGCGGAGAAAGAATGCTTCCTGAACATAATAGGTGATATAGAAGGATGGGGATATCACCACCAATATGGCCGCTAAGGTCATAAGATCCGTGGCCAGTTTGGGGAGAAGCTGATCCTCTTCGCACAAACGGGCGACAATCGCAAGGCACAGCGCGACAAGGATTGAAGATGCGAGGATCAGGGTCAGTCTCTTTCTTGAAGACGGTTCCCAGGTGTGCATACTACCAAAGTCCCAAGAATTGCATGAACATTGTAACGAATCCTATCTTAATTGACATAGGGCAGTTTACCATAATGTGTGGCATTCTGTCGCAGTTCTAGCACTGAAGCCGGATACACGCTTCAGGGGTTCTAGACGCTGTAATGACAGGCATGTGGCACGATATGCGTGACGGGATGGACGCATGGAGAAGCTTGTCTGAGGCGGTACGGTTTCGCTACCATTCAATTGCGATTAGGTCCGGTTGGGCTGTAAGGAGCACTCCAGCGCGTTCGCGCTGCCTCTTGCCGCAGGGATGTGCCAAAACGCGGGCCGTTTTCAGTCCGCCGTATACGGGCCGTCAACTAATGTGTCGTTTACGCAGTTGGAACGGCATTTGAGTCAGCGAGATGCTGAAAGTTCCAATGCGCAACCATTCCGGGGAGCGTGACAATGAGTGATTCCGGAACATCTCCGTTCATTTATAAGAAGCTTACTTGTCCGGCCTGTACCGAGGACCATGAACACCCCCATTTCCGTTTGAGGATGTACCTGGAAGGTGAGCGAGAGTCGGATGGCCACGTACTTGAGTACAAGTGGATTGCCGAGAAGGCAACACCGGTTCATCCTCCGTACTACTATCTCTTTTTCTGTCCCCGCTGCTATTACGCGGATCTCACCAATGATTTCTCAAGGCCTGGCGATAACGAGCACACGCCTCTGGTGCTGCGAGCATATAAACGCGCGCTCGATCGTGAAAAAGAGGTTATAGAGTTTCTGGGCGACCACATTCGCTATGACAACATAACGTTCGAGACTGCGTTGCTCATTCATTTCCTTGGGGCTTTTATCCAACTGCTGACACCTCAGAGCGAACAGGATAACCTCAAGCTAGCCAGGCTATTCCTCCGAATCGCGTGGCTCTATAGAGAGCAGGCGCCTCAGCAAGAAGACGGAGGACTGAACCGGGCTGACAAAAGCTCTCTTGAAGCCTTGGCCGATTTCGAAAACGCGCTTCATACAGCCCGTGAACACTGGGTGAGGACGAGCGTGGTGTTGGGGCGGCAGATTGATGAAGTCGATTATAAGGGCAACGTGTCTGAACAGAGTGCCCAAATTCGCCAACACAGGTCCAACGTGGAGAAGTTGTTGGAGGCCGAATTCGCCGAGGTGTTTAGGCTCAAACGTCTCCTTAAAGAAGGGAGCGCAGCATCCGGCGATGATGCTGCAGGGAAAACGGGTGGTGATTCGGAATTCTACAAGCTCATGGTCTCTTTGAAGTCAATGTGGCCGATGGCGCCATCCGACGAGAACGAGGCCATGCGGTTGTCGCTACAGTATCTACAGCAGGCGATATCCACTGATCCGGCTTTTGACAATTCGCAGACCTATCTCAACGGTATTTCGCTTGTTGTCGATCTGCTCATTCGGTGCAATGACCTGAATGCGGCCTTCGATACGGTGCGTGGCATCTATCGCGGCGCTGCCGAGGCGCGTTCCAGACTCATGGACGAGCTTAAGCCTAAGGATCTCGACGAGAACACCAAGCAGCGTCTGCTAGGAAGAATTCGCAAGCTGTCCAGGTCCGTCGAGCATGCGGGAGAGCTTCGCACGAAGTTGATTGGCTTGCTCGTGGAACGCGACCGGGAACTCATACACAAGATTCTTCGAGACAACGCGGGAATCTCCGAATCGAAAGTAATGGCCGCGCTGGAAGAAAACGGGATCGTGCCGGGAGTGGTCGCTTACCTTCAGGAGAAGGGAGAATTGACCCCCGCCAAGACAAAGGCGCTTCGGGACGCCCAGGGATGAGAAGCTGCTATAGCTTGGGAAATGCCTGACGTAGTCCGCAATTTGCATCGGCGCGATTGAGCGCCGACGCAAATTGCTCACGTGCTAGACGTTGAGACTATGCCATGAGGATTTCTCGCGAACACACTCTGCATCCGGAGAACTACGTGGCTTTTCACGGCAAGTCCCGCAAACGCACTGGTTGTGAAGATGTGCTCGTAAGAAATCCGGGCTAAAAGCGGACTTCGTAACCGATGCACAAGTGTGGCTCAAGTGGGTGCTTCGTAATAATGTCGTGCTTTTCCTTGATGAGCGGCCACTCTTCGGGTAGACAGGCGCAATAGATGTATTCGATACCAATGTATGTCTCGCCCAGCAACTTCTTCACATCCTCCGGGGGCCGCATTCTGAATCGGTAGTGCCTGCCAATCTCTTTCATTCCCAACCGGGCATAGTATCGCTGCGCCTTCCGGTCTTGAGTCCAATACTCAAGGCGATGGAATCCCTTCTGCTTTGCGTCCTCGACAGTGGCGTCCACGAGCAGTTTGCCAATATTGAGTCCGCTGAATTCTGGCAGCCTTCCAAATTCCAGCACATATCCCCCGCAGCTATCCTTTTGGAAACACAATTCTCCCGGGGTTCGCTCATACTGAGCGTCCGTTAGGCCGACTATCTTTCCATCGCACAGGGCGACCAAGCGCGTGGATTCATACCCTTCGTAGGCTGGCCGCTCCTGAATGGAGTAGTTCCACGCATGCGAGATGCTCAGAATGATGGCATGCACACGCATCCACTCGGCTTCATCGTCTTGCCGATACTCGCGGATTTCTATACTCATGGGCTTGGCTCGTTTTCCTCCGTCAAGCCAATGCGCAGACTCTTCGAAAGTACTGCATCGGCTTCATTCTGTAACCCTAACGCGATGCCGGCATCGCGCAAATTCTCGCGCGCCTCACTTGATTCATGATTCATGGATACGGCCTTGGCAAAATACTCAAATGCCTTTTCGCGCTCTCCCATGGCCCAGAGCACCGCACCCAGATCGTTAAAATTTCTATCGATCGACGGATTTGCGCCGATAGCGTCCTTCAGAAGTCGAACTGCTTCGTCAAAATTGCCGCGTTCGAAGGCCTCTCGCGCATCCCGGTTAAGGGAATAAGACAATTGAGTCAGTCGCGCGCCACCAGAATCGTCCAGTCGCCATTTATCCTTGAAGCGTTTGGCATTCCGATTCATCAGATCCGAATAGATGTCGGAGGTGTAGCCCATTGCGCTGAAGGTTCGGCTGCCGTAGTGAAAGACAAAACAACCCTCGGCGATGCAAATGCGGAAACCGGCCTTTCTCACCCGCATGCAATAGTCATCGTCCTCGAAGTTGCCTATACCGAAGGATTCATCAAGCCCGCCGACTTCGTTGAACGTCTCGTCCTTGATCAGCATGCAGAAACCGACAATACGCTCGGTATCCACAATAAACCCTCGACGTTCCTGCCAGAGCTGACTGGCATATTCATTGATTTCGGTCATGGTCTCAAATGACAGACCTTCGATTAATTGAGGACCGGAAACGCAGTTGCTCATCGGTCCCACTAAGCCAATTCGAGCGGAGGATTCGAGGGTGTGAACAAGGTTGGTCAACCAGCGCGCGGGAACGATCGTGTCACTGTTGAGGATAAGCACATGACCTTCAACGTGCGGCAGCCCGAGATTTATCCCTCCCGGAAATCCGAGGTTGGTTGGACTGTGAACGGCAATGGCGCCCGGAACGGAGTCAAACAACTCACCCACACCGTCCGTGGAACCGTTGTCTACGAGTATCAGTCGATGAGGGTAGTCGGTGTTTGAGAGTATGGAACCAATGCACTGTTTACAGTAGTCGACCTGGTTATGAGCGGGGATGATTATGGAAACGGGTGTGGGCACGAGCCTATCCCAGTCGCTCGCCGATCTGGGGCCTACGCAACAATCGTGGCCAGAACCAAGGAATTGGCCGCAAGGTGTGCGCAATCTCGATGATTACAACGCCCTTACCCGTTCCTACCCTGAGTTGTGGAATGTTCTCGATAACCTCTCCGGGTTGAGCTTCGATATGCTTGCTGCTCATGCGAACGCGCGAGAGGTATACCGTCCGGCCTTTGTACTTTGTCCGGGCGATCGTGAAGGGGAAACACGCCCGCACTTTTCTCTCTATCATGTCAGCCGGACACGTCCAGTCAATACACAATTCCGACGGGGTCAAGCGCTTGTCGTAGGTCGCGTTTTCGGAGTGTTGCGGGCACCCCTTGAGTCCGTTTTGTTCAATATATGAGAGGACCTCGGCCATTTTTTCACTCGCGAGGTCCGAAGCCCGGCGATGAATGGAACCCGCCGTATCGGTTCCCGAGATTGGGAACGCGTATTGTTTCAGAATGTCGCCGGTATCGATCCCCTCGGACACTACATGGAACGTGATTCCAGTCTCTTTCTCATTTGCCAGAATTGCCGCGGTGAACGGGTTGGGGCCTCTATGTCTTGGCAGTAAGGAGGAATGGCAATTCACACACCCAATGGCAGGCAAATCTAGCAGGGGTTTCTTGAGAATAATTGCGAACCCGCAAACTAGTATGAGGTCGAGCTTGAGTTCTCGGAGCGGCGCCAGTTCGTCTTCCGTCATCTTATCGATGAAGACAATTGGAATTCGCTTTCGGAGGGCTACACCGGATACTTCCCGCTTGGGAAAGAATGCTCCGACCATAGGACCGAGGTAACGTTTTACTCCGCGATAACGCCGCGCATCCTGGATCAGTGCGACAAGTTCATGATTGGAATGCAATACCGCTTCCAGAATTTGTGACGCGAGATAGCCTCCGCCCGCAACGGCAATTCGCATCGCTCAGGTCTCCATCGTGCAGCGATACCACGCAAAGAACATGAGCAGCGCCCAAAACTGGCGGCGCCGATACACATTGTGGGATGCCGAACGAAGTATGGTTTCCACCGCGTGCCACTTGAACAGTCCCGTTGCATCGACGCGATCCGGGGTGATCGTCTCTTTGGTGACAGTTTCGATAACTCGCAAAACGTTGCCACTTTGCGGGACCTTAAAATCTCTTCGCGCCCTCAAACGAATCGATGGAGGCAGAATACCTTTCATGGCAAGCCGCAATAACGGTTTGCTGCGGACACCAAACTTGATGTCGGACGGTATGCTCAACGCAAAGTCGAGCATCGAATCGTTCAAATAGGGATGGCTGAGCGTAACTCCGTGAGCCGCGGCGATGCGGTCGCATTTGGCAAGCAGGATATTGGGGAGGCCAACATGCAGATCGAGAGAGAGCACATTTGCCGTCAGATCCTCTTGGTTAAAGTGATCTTGGATCGTGGATTTTCGCGGTCCGAACTCGTACAGGGCTGCCTTCACGGCTTCCGTGTACAAGTCTTCGCGCTCTCCCTCATCGAAAACGCTCAGCAAGGAGAGATAGGCGCGCTGAGGGTCGCGCATGGAAGTAAGGAAGCGAGTCGTTCGTCTCACAAACGCGTTTGGCGGCAGTGAGGGGGTAATATTGCTGAGAAGCCCGGCAGGTATGAGGGGCTCCACCTCCTGCGCCTTCTGGAGAAAGTGATAGCGGGCATACCCGCCTAACACTTCATCCGCCCCATGCCCAGAAAGAAAGTGAGCGCCGATGTCCGAAGCAGCTTCCGTCATCAACCAAAGCGGGAACACGAGCGGGTCGGCTATGGGCTCGTCTAGGCATGCCACGCATCGGAAGAAGGTCTCTTCCGTAAAGCGGCGCGCCTGCATCGTTTGCATACGGATGTGGAGACTCTTGGCGGATTCTTTAGCGAGTCGCGTTTCGTCTTGCCAGCTTCGTTCGAGGACCGCGAAACAGGGCCGCAATTGAGGTTTAAGCGCGTGCAGAGCGGCCGCATCAATTCCTGATGACCAGAGCAGCAATTCAGACTGTGTATGTCCAAGAGCCTTCTCTAACCGTTCTCGAAGCGCGCGGGCAGCCTCGTCGCGCGATAGCGATTCCGTTCGCATGTTGAACGTGGCGAACTCGGTAGAAGAACAACGATTGGACGCATACTCAACGACATGACCTGGCCTTACGCGGCAAATGCCTTGAACCATCGATTCCGTTCCGGGCACGCACCGGAGCGTCAAATAGCGGTCGACAGCGACCAGATTCAACCGTCTAGGAACATACCCGGAGGCCAGCAGAGCCTTAAGCTCCGTGGCGAAGACCAACACGTTGTCGCCGACGTAGTAATACAGAGGCTTTCTGCCGAGCCGGTCCCGCAACAGCCACCACCGATCGCCGTCACTCAGGGAAACAACGGCGGCGAAACCTCCCCGAAACGCCAGCGTTCCCGGCGACTTGGCCTTCGCGCAGCGGGCATGCACTTCGTGGGGTTTGAGAGGCGCGTCGTTTATGTCAGTAGTTTCGCCATCGACAAGGCACAAGGGATCTTCAGAGCAGTACGCCGACGCGACAGAGTAGTTGGAGCCTTCGAGGCATCGCATCTCCCGCGCGTGCGGCGCCAATACATCAATCATCGCGTTCAGCGCGATGGAATCGGACCGGCCCAGAATGCCGCAGAGTGCACCCATGTTCAGAAGGCCTTTTGCGAATCGAGGAGCAAGGTCACCGGACCGTCATTGACCAGACGGACATCCATATGCGCCCCAAATTCGCCCGTTTCGACGTGAATGTTCCGTTGACGCAGAAGCTCGACAAAGGACTCGTAGAGAGGAATAGCGTGCTCCGGCCGGGCCGCATCCGTAAACGATGGGCGGCGGCCCTTACGGCAATCTCCATACAATGTAAATTGTGAAACGGCAAGAACACTTCCGCCGATGTCTTCAACAGACAGATTGAACTTGCTTGCGTCGTCTTGAAAACACCTCAACCCGGCTACTTTGTCGGCCAGTTGTTTGACATCGTCTACCGAATCGGAGTGCGCCACTCCCAAAAGCACCAGCAGTCCCCGGCCAATCCGTCCGACAACGTGGCCATTCACGGATACCGATGATTCGGAAACTCGCTGGACTACTGCGCGCATAGGACTCCTCTTCTCGCGGCTTGACAGGAATTGAGTTTAACAGGCGACAGAAAAGGCTTCAAAATGCTATCACTATCACTGTGCAAGGTCACCCGGGCCGGATAATATAGAACGCAGTCACGGCGAAACATATACTTCTGATTCAGATTAAACATGGGGAGACATACCATGATCGTAGGCGTACCCAAGGAGATAAAGACCGGTGAAGCCCGAGTGGCATTGGCGGCTCCCGGTGTATCTGCGTTTGTGGCGCACGGACACAAAGTCCTCGTTGAAAAGGGCGCAGGAATCGGCAGCGGAATCTCAGATGCCGAATACCGGGCCGCAGGCGCTCAGATTGTCCAGCATCCTCGCGCAGTCTGGGACCGTTCGGACATGATCATCAAGGTTAAGGAGCCAATCGCCCAAGAGTGGGAGTACATGTACGATGGCCAGATCATCTACACGTACCTCCACTTGGCTTCTGACGAGCACCTGACCCGCACCATGATGAAGAAGCGTGTATCGGGTGTCGCCTACGAGACAATTCAGAGAGACGATGGCACCTTGCCACTTCTGACTCCCATGAGCGAAGTGGCGGGCAGGCTTTCCGTGCAGAAGGGCGCGCACTGCCTGGAGGCCTTGTACGGAGGCATGGGTATCCTTCTAAGCGGCGTCTCCGGTGTCAGGCCGGCCCACGTAGTGATTCTCGGGGCGGGCACAGCAGGACAAAACGCGTGCCGCGTGGCCGTGGGCATGGGAGCTCACGTGACGATCCTTGATGTGGACCCAGCCCGGCTGCGATACATCCACGATATTATGGGCGGGCACGTTACAACGCTCATGTCCAATCGCGCGGCAATTGCGGAGGAAGTCACGCATGCGGACTTGGTGATCGGGGCCGTTCTGATTCCCGGAGCCAGGGCTCCTCGACTTGTTACGAAGGAAATGGTGCGCGGCATGCGTCAACGCTCGGCCATTGTGGATATTGCCATCGATCAAGGCGGCTGCTTCGAGACGTCGCGTCCAACCACACACGACGATCCCACGTATATGGTCCATGATGTCGTGCACTATTGTGTCACGAACATGCCCGGGGCCGTACCTCGGACGTCCACTTACGCGCTGACAAACGCGACACTAGGCTACGGCTTGGCCCTCGCCGACAAAGGCCTGGAACGCGCCATTGCCGAGGATCCCGCGTTAAAGCGCGGACTTAATGTGTACCAAGGGGCCGTGACGCACCAGGGAGTTGCCGACGCCTTTGGCCTGGATTGCGCCGAGGTCTAGCGTGGGCAAGGCGGAAATGCGCCGCGATATCGAATATCTCGCGGGCAATCTGACACACCGGGGCGCGAGCACCAAGAGCGAGCGGTCCGCCGCGGAGTACATTCGCGACCGGCTGACCCTCGTAACCCCGGACGTGGAAATCGACGATTTCTTTGCCATAGAGAGTCCATGGCTTCTGTTTGCCTCCTACTATGGCGAAGCCGTTGTCGTTGCATTGCTCGCATCCTGGGAACCATGGCTGGCGTTTACTTACGGCTGCATTGTATTCCTCCTTTATCTCGCCGAATTCTCCGGTTACCGTATCCTGGGGAATCTGCTGCCCCAGTATGAAACTCAGAATGTTGTCGCGAGGCTGCACGCGCTCAGGCCGGAACGACTCATTGTGATTACCGCGCACTACGATAGCCCCCGCGACCACTTCTTGCGGCGTCCGGAGGTGGAACGATGGTTGCGCCCCGCTCACATTTTGGTTGTGGTCTCCATGGTTATCCTATTGGTCTGTTGTGTCCTCCGCGATGTGGCGCTTTTCGAGGACTGGTCAATCAGGCCCGACCTTATCGTTCAATGGAGCTGTCTTGGTGTCCTTATCGGCGCCGCATTTGCAGTTGGTTCCTGCGAATTGTCGAATGACTATGTGCGCGGCGCATCAGACAATGCGTCCGGCGTAGCGGTCATGCTGGAACTCGCGGACCGCATTCAACGGGCTCCCGTGGAAAATTCAGATATTTGGTTCTTGGCGACTGGCAGTAAAGAAACGTGGCTGAGCGGGATGCGGCACTTCCTTCGTGTGCATCGCTTAGACAAATCGAACACCTACTTCATCAACGTCGACGATGTGGGCCAGGGCGATGTGTTTTACACGAGGGCGGAAGGCCTGCTACACACTTTTAAGTCCGATCCAGAGTTGATTAAAGCGGCGCAAGCGGCTTCACGGGAGTCTACCGCTTCGCCAATTGTACATCGCGGCTTACCAACGGATGCTTACCTTGCGTATACGCGCGGTTACAAGGCGATAGGGATTACGGCACGTGGTGGGCGTACGGACTTTGACGTGGAGGGGGACCGGCCCGGCGAGATAGATTATACGACGGTGGAGCACACCGCTGACTTTGTGGAGGCTGTGGTACGAAATCTGGCAGGGCCCCCCGACACAAAAACCGGCGGTTTGCAGTAAACCATCAACTATTGCGTGGAAAGAGGCAATGCTTCGCCTCGTCGATCAGTCTTTCCTGGAATCTCCACCACCGGTCGAAATTCGAGCCTTTCCTTTCTCGCCGGATTGGCCCATTCGGACCAACTCCCCGATCGGCACTGCCGAGTGATTTCGGCTTAGGCAGTGGACTTGCCGTTGGAGAGCGACTACACTTGCTTCTATCTACTGGAATGGGCGGCGTGGTGTGTATTGGTAATCGCCCGACAGTGGATACGGGGGAGTAGTTCCATGAGATTCGCGATAGGATGCGCAATTTCACTTCTCCTTCTCGTCTGTGCCTCCCATTCCCAGCAAGTCGGGCCGGAAACGGATATCCAAGACCTGGCACTGAAAGCGCCCCTTCTCAATACATCCCCGGGTCCCGAGTACACCGGCAGTCGACGATTGTTCCAAGGCATTCCTGGATTGGAACGGACCCGGAATGGACGATTGTGGGCCACGTGGTATGGAGGCGGAAAAGGGGAGGATCAAGACAATTACTGCATGCTTGCCACGAGCGGCGACAACGGAGCGACTTGGTCAACGATCAAGGCGGTAGTTGATCCGGCAGGAGATGTGCGGGCATTCGATCCGTGTTTGTGGATAGACCCCAAGGATACCCTCTGGTTCTTCTGGGCACAGGGCTTTAATCACTGGGATGGACGCGCCGGAGTCTGGTGCGTAACCACGAATGAGCCGGACAACGAGACCCCATCGTGGACAGAACCGCGGCGGATCTGCGATGGAATCATGATGAATAAGCCGACGGTCCTCTCCGGTGGGACCTGGATGCTACCTGTCGCGATATGGGCATTTCCCGCAGAAGTCATGAGACCCGAATACGCCCACAACATCGCAGGTAATTCGGGTTCCAAGGCGTATGGATCAACAGACCAAGGTGCCACATGGAACCTGCTGGGGTATTCCGACGTCAATGGACGTTCCTGCGACGAACACATGATTGTTGAACGCAAAGACAACTCATTATGGATGCTTGTGCGGACCGACTATGGAGTAGGTGAGTCTATATCGCTCGACGGAGGCAAAACATGGAGCCCTGGGCAGCCGTGCACGACCATAACGCACATCCCGAGCGCCCGTTTTTTTATCCGCAGGCTCGCTTCGGAAAGAATTCTTCTTGTGAAGCACAACCCGCCGAACGGGAAGATTCGCTCCCATTTAACTGCGTATTTGTCGGACGACGACGGAAAGTCGTGGAATGGGGGGCTTGTCGTGGACGAACGAAAGTCCGTGTCGTATCCTGACGGCGTTCAGGCCCCCGACGGAACCATCTACATAATCTACGATTTTGAGCGCAAGGCAGCGCGCGAGATTCTCTTGGCGACATTCACCGAGGACGATGTCATGAAGGGGCAGTTCGCGTCCGGGATGGCACGTCCGCGCGTACTTGTGAACAAGGCAACAAACTGACCGCAATGCAAGGAGAGGCCGTATGGAACTGAGCAATACTGAGGTTCTGACGATTTCCGGCATAGGAATGGTTCTAGTAGCGTTGCTAAGTGTCGTCATCTGTCGAAGGAGGGCGGGAAGCCGCCTCAGATGGATGTGGCTTGGCGCGGGATTGTGGTTCGTGGCCGTCCTCATGAAAGGAGTGACAGCGGCATTGACCAATCCAGCCATCTTTAGTGCGCTTGAACGCTCGCTTCCGCATTCTCTGTATGTGGCCGTGGGAAGTCTCTTTGTGGGTATTTCATCGGCATTTTTTGAGATCGGCCTGACGTGGTTGACTGTGATGATTTGGCGTGAATTGGGACGCACACCCGACAAGGCCATCGGCATTGGCGTGGGCGCGGGGGCAATAGAGGCTGCGCTTTTGGGTTTATCCAGTCTTTCCGCGGCGGTTGTGCTCTATCTTGGCCTACCTGGTTCCGAAGACGTCACTCGCTCTATCCGTGAATCCGGTGTTCACGCCAGCATCCTGTTTCTCGTTCCAATCGTCGAACGCGTCCTCGCCATTTTGTGCCACACGTCTTCACGTGCCCTGGTCTTCTTGGGGACCACGCACCGAAACTGGGTTATGGTTCTCGCGGGTGCCGCGCTCTTCGCGTACATTGATTCCGTAGCCGGTTTTGCTCATCTCTCCGGCATGCTCAAGACCTATTCCGTGTGGTGGGTGGAACTTGCCATCGCGCCCGCGGCCTTGGTTAGCATCCCGATCATCAGGTGGTGCGCCCGCCGTTTTCACGAGCCCACGCCGGACAATCCGCCAGCGGAACCCATTGCCTGACGGCGCCGGCAACCCTGAATTTGGCCTAATTTCCGGCATGTTTATCGACAGTTTGACGGCGCAAGAATTGCCCTCTACAATTTAGACCTTGGGGTGCAGCGCGCGGGGGAATTCCGGCTGCGCATACGATGCTTAATAGCAGTGAAGGAGATCGAATCATGGAAGCACGGGTACACAATTTTTCCGCGGGTCCGTCCGCATTGCCGTTGCCGGCTCTTGAAGAGGCGCGCGACAATTTCTTGGTACTGCCCGGAGCAGGGGCTTCGGTGATGGAGATCAGCCACCGCTCGAAAACCTACGATGCGGTGCACCAAGGCGCAAAGGCCAATATTGCGAAGCTGCTCAACCTGCCCAGCAACTACAAGGTACTGTTCATTCAGGGAGGTGCGTCGGCTCAATTCTGCATGATCCCGATGAACTTTCTGCGCGGCAAAAGCGGCAGCGCGGATTACGTGATTACCGGTTCATGGGGCAGCAAAGCCCTCAAAGAAGCCAAGAAAGAGGGAGCGACAAAGACCCCCTGGAATGGCAAGGAAGAAGGCTACGTCCGCTTCCCGAAGCAAAGCGAACTGAATCTGGATCCGAGCGCGCAGTATTGCCATATCACGTCAAACGAGACTATCGAAGGCGTCGAAATGTTCGATGAAATTGACACGGGCAGTGTGCCGATGCTTTGCGACGCCTCATCGAATTTCCTATCCCGCCCAATCCCGGTTGAGAAGTACGCCATGATCTATGCAGGCGCCCAGAAGAATTTGGGGCCGGCTGGCGTTGCCGTTGTTGTGATTCGCGAAGATCTGCTCGAGCGCGTGCCGGAAGGCTTGCCGTCCATGTTCGACTACAAAGTCCACGCGGACAACGATTCGCTTTACAACACCCCGCCGTGCTTTGCCATCTACATCATCTATTTGGTAACGAAGTGGCTCCTCGATACAGTGGGGGGAGTCGATAAGATAGCCGCCGTTAATAAGGAGAAGGCGCGCATTCTCTACGAAGCGATCGACGCAAGCAATGGCTACTATCGAGGTCACGCGAAACCCGAAAGCCGGTCGCTGATGAATGTAACCTGGCGTCTTCCGAGCGAGGAACTGGAGCAGAAATTCGCGAAGGAAGCCACCGCGGCCGGTCTCCATGGCTTGAAAGGCCACCGCTCGGTCGGCGGGATGCGCGCGTCCATCTACAATGCGGTAGGATTGGATAGCGTGAAGGCCTTGGTTGCCTTCATGAAGGAGTTCCACTCCGCAAACGGCTAGTCCGCAATCACACTGGTTCCGAAATAGGTTCAAACGCGTTCGTGAGAAATCCGGGCTAGCTACCGTCAGAGGACGAGGGCAAGGCGAGGAAGTACATGGCTGATGCCCTGTGCGGAGAATTGCAGGACGGGATCCGCTGTGTGAGGGCCGCGTTTGCTTCAGTCACTCCTAGAACGGACGGCGAGATGCCTCGACAAGCATGGGCTGCCGTATATGGTCATCGGTGGCCAGGCAGCCTTTGTCCACGGGAAGTCTCGTGCTTCAAGGGACATCGGTTTTGCCTTGGGCGTGGGGCCCGAGCATATCGACGTTCTCTGCGCGGTCATGGACGAAGTGGGGCTGACTTCGCTTGCCGAATCCCCGAACCAGTACTCACGCGAGAACTATGTCCTTCCCTGTCTTCACAGGGAGTCGTCCGTTCGAGTGGGTTTCATATTCTCATTGACAGGGTACGAGGCTCGCGCCATAACACACGCTATTCCGCGAAAAGTAGGCGACAGCATGGTACTTTTCGCGGCGCCGGAAGATCTGATTATCGAGAAGGTATTCGCCGGAGGTTCACAGGATCTTGCCGACGCCAAAGCTATTTTGAGTCGCCACGAAGATCTGAAGATCGATTACGTTCGCGAGACCCTAATGGAACTGGAGCGCGAGCTCGGGTTGGTGCTGATGGATCGTTTTGAAACGTTGACGGGTGACTCCCCCAATACCGATACCAGCAGCAAGTCACTCTGAAGCATTCGAGGTAGGAGAGAGTATACGTGCATGTACGCAAAGCGGTAATTACGGCGGCCGGGCGCGGAGCTCGGCTGTATCCGGCGGCGGACACGGTGCAGAAGGCTATGCTTCCGCTTGTGGATCGCGACGGAATTGTGAAACCGGTCCTCCAGATCATTGCGGAGGAGGCGCTCGAAAGCGGTATCGAGGAGATCTGCGTTGTCTGCGCTCCGGGTGACGAGGCGCAGTACACGCGTCTGCTGGAGTCGCTGCGGACCAACCTACTGGCCGCGTTCAAGGGACAGGAGTGGGCCAAGCGCCAGGGTGAGCGGTTGTCTGAACTGGGCCGTAGACTGCGATTCGTGGCGCAAACCGAGCCGTTGGGATATGGGCACGCCGTCTATTGCGCGCACAACTTCGTTGACAATGAGCCCTTTCTGCTCCTGCTGAGCGATCACTTGTATGTTTCTCACGTTCCAAACTCCCGGTGCGCCCAACAGCTCATCCGACTGGCAGCCCAGGAAAGTTGTACTGTTGCCGGTGTCCAAGCAACGCGCGAACATCTGGTAGGACGATACGGTACCGTGGCAGGCAAGCGCTTGCACAATCTGCCCAATGCCTACCAAATCGAGCGAATACTGGAGAAGCCATCCCTCAGTGTTGCGGAAGTTGAATTGCACACTCCTGGTCTTCGCGTTGGTCACTATCTTTGCTTTTTCGGGATGTACGTACTGACCCCGTCGGTTTTCCGCCTGCTTGAAGAGGGAGTCGCGGCGGCCAAGGCGGGGGGCGCGGACGTTCAACTGACGACCGCGCTGAATGAGCTTGCCGGAAAAGAACGGTGTCTGGCGATGGAGGTCAGCGGCTCAAGACACGATATCGGCGCAAAGTACGGAGTCCTGCAAACACAGATTGCGCTGGGGCTCGCGGGACAGGACCGCGTCGAGATCCTTTCGGATGTCGCCGAATTGCTTGCGGAGTCGCGATTGCATGGCAGCGAGTAACACGGTGAATCCCCTTATTGACACGATAACAAGCACGGAGGCCGCGATTCGCGATCGTTCGTTTGTTTCCTTGTGCAAGGGCCTGACCACTTCTCAGTTGCTCGAGCTACTGGGCGAATTAGAGCACTTCAGGGGAAATGCGAAGAACCTCTACGAACGAGTTCGAGCAACTCTCTTTCTCTACGCCGCTTGCCGGTTTGTATTGATGGACTCGAAAGAACTGTCCAGCGTGGGTCGCGTGCCTTTTGCTGGATTCGTCGATTTGCTGGATCGGCGATTTGAAGAATCGATTGCGCGCTTTCGGGCGGCGCTTGTGGATCAGGGTCCGAATGCGACTGTCCTGAGTGCGCTTGCAGAGGCGTATCGCCACCTCGCATTTCAGAACCTCGCAGACCAAGTACGCCGCAGCGTGCGTGCGGGCCGCGGCAATCAATGGATGTTTCGCGTAGGGCACACCGACGACCACCCCGTCCGGATACGTCCGGAACTCCTGCAGCGTGAAGAGGGATCCTTGCTCTACCCATTGCTCGTCGAGTCTACGCCCGTACGACTTGACCTCAGCCACAGCGGATGGTCCGACATCTTCTTCCTGGGGATGGACTATCCCGAGGGCGCTCGCGTCGTAAACATCTCCGTCGACCTTGGCGTGTACGGGCGCGATAAAGGCGCAACTCCCCCCATTCGTTGTTGTGTCCGTGTGATTCAGGAACCCATTCTTCGACTGACGAGCGTCGACCTGAATGCAACGAAGGACATCACCGATCTTACCGACCTGTTCAACTTTGGAAACGACTACTTAAGCCTTCTCAAAGCAGGCGTGATTGCCAGTGGACTTATTCCGCCATCGTTTGAGGGTACCTCGCATTCCGTCGCGGATATCCTTGCGCGAGTAGCCGGCCGTGGCATGGGAATCGAGTTGGTTACCCAAGTAAATGACATTCCCAAGGGATCGCGCTTGGCAGTTTCCACCAATCTCTTGGCAGGCATCGTCGCCGTGTTGATGCGCGCTACCGGACAGACCGCCCACCTGGAAGGTTCTCTTTGCGAGAATGAGCGACGACTGGTTGCTTCTCGCGCCATACTTGGCGAGTGGCTGGGAGGGTCCGGTGGTGGGTGGCAAGATTCCGGCGGCGTCTGGCCCGGAATCAAAGTTATTGAAGGCGCTCAGGCAACCCCCGATGACCCCGAATTCGGCATTAGCAAGGGCCGCCTGCTGCCTCAACACCGCATTCTCGGCACGGACGACCTGCATCCGGAAATCACAGACCGTCTGGCCAGTTCGCTGGTGTTGATCCACGGAGGAATGGCGCAGAACGTAGGTCCCATTCTCGAGATGGTCACGGAGAAGTATCTGCTTCGCTCTGAATCCGAGTGGAAGGCGCGACTTTCGATGCGTGAGATATTCGACGGAATTCTCGCGTCGCTGAAATCAGGCGACATTCGAAGTCTGGCGCACTTCACCACAAGGAATTGGAATGCGCCACTTAAAACGATCATCCCATGGGTCACGAACCATTTCACCGAGACCCTGACAGCGCGTGCCAATGCCGCTTTCGGTGACGACTATTGGGGTTTCCAAATGCTCGGCGGCATGTCCGGCGGGGGAATGGCGATGTACGTATCGCCACAACACCACCAACGGTTCAAGGACGAGATACTCGAAATCATGGTGCGCACGAAACGCGAAATGGAAGACGCGCTTCCGTTTGCCATGGACCCCGTTGTGTACAATTTCGCGATCAATCAAGCTGGGACCACCGCAACTCTCCGCCGGGGTGATGACGCCCTGATGCCTTCGCGGTACTATGCCCTTCAGGCCCCCGAGCTGGTGCGAAGTGCGCCAGAGACGATACCGTACTTGAGGCGAGCGGAATTGGATCATGTCACCGCGCGCGTCAGCAATCCCGAAGAGACGTTTGGCCTCTTGCGGACCATTGTCAGCAATTTGTTCCGTGTGGCGAATCCGGCTACTCAAGCCGATCGAATCGAGTGGGACGCCGGCGCTCAACGTATCAAGGCCGAGCACGGATTCGATGGAATTCAACATGAGCAGTTGCGCGCCGACCTTCGAAGCGGCCGTATCGGACTGGCTCACAATCGTCTGCCGGTTGAAACAGAGATCGATGACACGTTTCCTGGCGACGTGACACCATTTTTAGATTCTGACGGGGCGCAGAAGCGCGGGGAAGAGGCCTTGCGCGAAGGACGCGCGGCCGTTCTTTCGCTGGCGGGCGGAGTCGGCAGCCGATGGACCACCGGTGCCGGGGCGATCAAGGCCCTCAATCCATTCGTGATGATGAATGGACAACATCGTAGTTTCCTGGAAATACACCTGGCAAAGTCGCGGAGAGCCGCTAAGACGTATGGCGCTCCACCATTACACGCCGTTTCCACGAGCTTCCTTACTCATGCGCCCATAGAACGTCACCTTGAGCGAACCGCAAACTACGGGTATCCAGGCCCCGTCTTCCTAAGTCCGGGGCGCTCGATCGCGCAACGGCTGGTTCCAATGGTTCGCGATCTCATGTTTCTGTGGGAAGAGATGCCGCAAGAGACGCTCGACGAACAGAAGCAGAAAGTCCGAGAAGCAGTGCGCGGCGCGCTGATGGGCTGGGCGCGATCGGTGGGAGAGGGGAGCGATTACGTCGACAACCTGCCCATCCAACGATTCAACCCGCCGGGCCATTGGTATGAACTGCCCAACCTGCTACGAAACGGCGTGCTGGCGAAGATGCTGCGTGAACGCCCCCAACTCGACACAATCATGCTCCATAACATCGACACATTAGGCGCCGATTTGGATCCACTCGCGCTGGGATTGCACCTTGTCTCGGGAAGGACGCTGACGTTTGAAGTCGTGCCACGGAGAATCGTGGACCGTGGCGGTGGCTTGGCCCGCGTAAATGGGCGCGTGCGGCTTCTCGAAGGGCTTGCCCAACCGCGTGAAGAGGACGAGCTGAAACTCAGCTACTACAACTCCATGACCACGTGGGTGCAAATTGATTCGTTGCTTGCGGTGTTCGGCCTGTCCCGCGCCGACTTGGAAGGTCCCGAAAGCGTAATCGCCGAGGCCATTCGACGCGTCGCCCAGCGAGTCCCCACATATGTGACGATCAAGGACGTGAAGAGGCGCTGGGGACATGGTCAGGAAGACGTCTATCCCGTCGCGCAATTCGAGAAGCTATGGAGTGACATGACAGGGCTAGGAGACGTCGCGTCAGGCTTCTTGGCCGTGCCGCGTTCGCGCGGTCAACAACTCAAAGACCCCAGCGAACTGGACCCGTGGGCCAACGACGGTAGCAAGTCCCACGTTGAGGGGCTCTGCGTTTTCACGTAATTGAAGAGTCTCGGCACTTCAAAAGCAGTCGGTCTACTGCTCCTGCAACGCCAGATGCTTGTTGATCGCGCCCAGATAGGCGTGGACTGCCGCTTCGACGATGTCCGTGCTGGCCCCGGTGCCATAGTATGACTTGCCGTTGAGATCGACCGTGACATGCGCTTCGCCCAGAGCTTCTCGACCCGGTGTGGCCGCGCGGATGCTGAACTCCTGCAAACGCCCGCTGACTCCGGTGATTCGTTCGATGGCTTGGCATGCGGCATCGACCGGACCATCGCCGGTAGCCGTCTCCATGAACTCTTCGTTTCCGCGCTTGAGCTTCACAAAACCCAAGGTCGGATCGTTGCCCGCCGTCCGGAGTTGCTCCAACGTGTAGATCTCGAAGCTCTCGTTCCTGGTTGATGCGATCAACACGCGCAAATCGTCTTCGTACACTTCCTTTTTCTTATCCGCAAGCGCGATGAACTTCTGATAGAGGATCGATATCTCTTCTTCGGTCAGTGTGAAACCAAGGTCCGCGCAGCGCTTCGTCAGTCCATGTTTGCCCGAGTGCTTACCCAGCACCAATTCATTGCTGGTTCGGCCCACGGACTCGGGAGTCATGATTTCGTAGGTAATACGGCTGGCAATGACGCCGTGCTGATGAATGCCGGCTTCATGGGCAAATGCATTGCGACCCACGATGGGCTTGTTGTATGCCACGGTTAGGCCGGTCAGATTGCCCAGCAAGCGGCTGGTGTTAGTAATCTCTTCGGTGATAATGCCCGTCGTGAATGGATAGACATTCTGACGGGTCTTCATTGCCATGACGACTTCTTCGAGCGCCGTGTTCCCGGCACGCTCACCGATGCCGTTTACGCAACATTCGATTTGGCGTGCGCCGCCGCGTAGCGCGGCCAAAGCGTTCGCTACCGCCAAACCAAGGTCGTTGTGGTTATGACACGAAAAGACGACGCGGTCCGATCCGGGGGCATTGGCAATTACGTATCGGAACATCTCTTCAATCTCGACGGGTGTCGTATACCCAACAGTGTCCGGAAGGTTTATTACGTCCGCGCCGGCCTCGATAGCCACCTTGGCGACTTGAGCAAGGTACTCAAAGTTACTACGTGTCGAATCCTCGGCGGAGTATTCGACGCGCCCAATCAGACTCTTCGCAAGCCGAACGGACTCACCGACCTTGTCCAGCACTTGTTGGTGGCTCATCTTGAGCTTGTACTCGAGATGAATCTCTGAAGTCGCGATAAATGTGTGCAAAACAGGGGATTGCGCCACTTCGATGGCCTTAGCCGCCCGCTCGATGTCGGCCTTGTTTGCGCGTGCCAACGCTGCTACTCGGGGCTTCTTTACAGTCTTTGCCACCTGCCGCACGCCCTCGAATTCCTGCTCCGATGCGATTGGGAACCCGGCCTCGATAATATCGACTCCCAGGCGCTCAAGTTGTTGGGCCATTTGCAGCTTTTCGTGCACATTCATGCTTGCGCCGGGAGACTGCTCGCCATCGCGCAATGTCGTATCGAATATCTCAACGCGTTCGGACACGTTTCCTCCTTTGAAATCGCGGGGCCTATCCAACGTGAAATACGCTATTGGATTCCTGAAGTGCTGACACTTCACACACCCACGCCTCCAGCGTACCAAAGGCATCCGAATGAGTTCAAAGAGAGGCTCGGACCCGCAGAAATTCGAGTGGGGTCAGCCTGTGGCGCTGTAGCGAAAGGTGGGTACGGGCCGCCCTGGCTTGATGCAGTGGAGAGCCCGAATGGCCGAACTGGAATGCTCCTTTGTGACTTCTTCCAAGGACACGCGAAACACCTTTTCCAACTCCGATGGGGACGATTGCACTCGGGCGTTCACGATCAGAAACACCGCTGATTCGTCGAGATTCCCGTCCAGGCGAAATGAGTCGGCGTCGTGCAGGCCGGTTCGATTGGCTACAAGCTGTCCGTGAGATGCATTCATAAGAATCTTGATGTGGCCGATTTCCGAACTTGTCTCGTGAAAACGTTTGCCAAGAGCAGTCATCAAACGCAGCGCAATCGTTTCCCAATCCGGCTCGTCGTCACGTATCCAGGTCAGCTCAACGGTTGCGTTCAGCCACCCCAGGACCGATTCCCCGTTTGCATAGCGGTCATAGTCGACCGCTGCTATGCGCGTATCCACGCCTTTGGCGTCCAGAGCGGCGTCCAGCCATTCGGCTACTCCCATTTTCCGCAACGCCGAGACAGCTATAACGTCTGCGTGCGGGTAGCGTGCCTTCAGAGCTGACACCAGTTGTTTGCGGTCGCTTTCTGACAACGTGTCCACCTTGTTCAGCAAGATGCAATCCGCTTCTTCCAACTGCTTCTCCAGAATGTACGATGCGTCGGGATGGAGCGGGGAACTCGCCGAGGACGTCACCTCTCTCGCGCGAACAGGATCGACCAAGACGTTCAACGGTGCAATCTGCCAATCGGTGAATTGTCTCTTAATGGGATGAACAATAGTCGCAGAGAGGTCCGTACAACTACCCACAGGTTCCGCGAGTATGCAGTCGGCGCCGGAGTCGGCCAAGGACTGAACCGCGTGGGTGAAGCCCCCGAAGTTGCAGCAAAAACAACTCCCCGCCACCTCTTTCACGTTGGTTCCAAAACGAGTCAATAGGGCCGTGTCCACCAGGTCGGGGGCTTGGTCATTTGTGATCATTCCCACTTTGAAGCCGCGCGCGGACAAATGCCTCGCCGCAACTCCGAGAAGTGTGGTCTTTCCGGCGCCAAGAAAGCCGCCTACAAGGATCAGTCTCATTCTTTAAGACCCTGTATAAGTGGGACAAGGGCTCAACAAAGCTGTCCACCGTGCAGTTGTGCGGGTTCAGAATCCTAGCAGCGCAGGGCGGCGGGTGCGTCCACCGTCCTCATTAAGTTTAGTCCATCGTCCAGCCACAGACAAGAACTGGGGTTCAAGCGTTAGGAGTGATTAAGCCGCAACTGGTACCATGTGGTTCGTTTGCGGATGTGAGGTAGTCCGCAATTTGCACCGGCGCAGCTGAGCGCCGACGCAATTTGCTCACGTGCAAGACTTGGAGGTTATGCCATGAGGATTTCTCGCAAACACACCCTGTCTTCGGGGAATCGCTTTGTTTTTGGCCGCAAGTCAGACAAGCACATTGGTTACGAGAGAGGTTCAAGTGTGTTCGTGAGAAATCCGCACTAGGATGAAACAGATGACCGAGAGGCGTGCACAGACAATTCTCATGAAATTGTGGCGACCAGCGCTGTTGTGTCTCTTTCTTGTCGTTTCGGTTCTAGGAATGGCGGGCTGTCAACCGAAAGACCAGCAGACTTCAACTCCGCCCATGCCAACGCGTCCAAACGTGTTGCTGATCACCCTTGATACGACGCGCGCAGATCGCCTCGGCGCTTACGGATTTGGCCTCGCGCGCACGCCGGTGATCGACCGGATCGCCAGGGAGGGCGTATTGTGCACCGACTGCGCAACCACCGCCCCGATAACAATGGTGGCTCACGCATCCATTATGACGGGGTTGTTGCCGCCAGCACACGGCGTTCGGGACAACGGGACGTATGCACTCAGTGACGAAGCCGTTACATTGGCCGAATGCCTGAAGACTGCCGGGTACGACACTCATGCCGCGGTATCCGCTCAGGTACTCGCCCGACGATACAATCTGACACAAGGCTTTGATTCCTATGATGACGAGATGTGGGAGGAAGATAAACCGCCGCTCTTCATGATCCCGGACCGGCCTGGCCCCAAGACTGCCACGCGGGCAGTAACCTGGCTGGAGGAATGGGCTTCCAAAGAGAACCGTCCTCCTTTTTTCCTGTGGACACATTTCTTCGATCCCCACCAACCCTACGAAGCGAATGTTGAGAACGGCTACCTCATGCCATCACCCTACGACGCTGAAATCGCCCAGGCTGACACAGCGGTCGGTATTCTCGTGGATTGGCTCGCAAACCAAGGCCAACTGGACAATACACTCATTGTGGTTACGGCAGACCACGGCGAGAGCCTTGGCGAGCACGGCGAAAAGACGCACGCGATTTTCATCTACGATGCGACTATTCGCGTTCCTCTGATCCTGCGCTATCCTGCGTGTTTCTCCCCCCAGACGACTTATAACGGCCCGGTGCGCTGCATCGACCTCATGCCAACGATTTTGTCGATCGCAGGTGTGACCGGGGGCGAAGGGACTCAGGGGCAGGACCTTGTATCGGCGTTTCAAGGGAAAGTTCCACCACCTCAACTCCCACAATACTGCGAGTCGCTACTTTCTGAAGTTGGGTTTGGGATGGCCCCGCTGTTCGGGATTCGAATGGACGGCTACAAATACATCCGTGCGCCCAAACCCGAACTGTACGATCTGGCGAAAGATCCCAAGGAACTTGAGAACATCCACGCACGCACTCCGGAAGTCGCCATCCGCCTTGACGGCGAGCTTTCTAAGCTTATCCAGGAGAGTGATGGACGAGCGCTGGTCGAGACGCGAAATCCGATGGACAACGAAACCATGGAGATGCTTCAGGCGCTAGGGTATTTGTCTGCGGACTCACAGCGTCAAGCAATGCAGGGCATGGACCCCAAGGATGGTTTGCCCTATCACGAGAAGTTGGAAGACGCGCGTCACTTTGCGCAGCAGGGTCGCTACGAGGATGCTGAGAAGACCTTGAGGGCAGTAGTCACCGATCTGCCGCGTCACGTCTCTGCGCGCAACACGCTCGCGTATGTGCTCATGCGTCAACAGAAGCGGGAGGAGGCCGCTGCCGAGTATCAGGAGTCGCTGGCGATTGACCCGAACCAAGCGAGAGCCGAGCATATGCTCGGTTTTATTTCGCTTCAAAAGGGAGATTTCAAGGAAGCCGAACAGCACTATCGCAAGGCGTTAGAGATTACCCCTCGTTTCGTGGAGGCAATGCTCCAATTAGGATTCGTCTTGGCAGAACAGGGCGATTTGGAGACGGCTCAACAGTGGTATGACAAAGCACTGCAGGAAGATGCCACCTCTCCGCGGGCCTTGGCCAGCATCGCCGACCTCTACTTTCTCCGTGAAGACTTCACACGAGCCTTGGCGCAGTATGAAAAGGCATTGGACGTTGCTCCGCAGAATTTCCATGCCCTTGTGCAAGCGGGGGTTTCGGCCACAAGGTTGAAGGATTACGAGAAAGCGTCCACCTTCTATCAGAGCGCCGTCGATATCAGACCCGATTCTTGGATTCCCGAATACAACCTTGCGTGTATCTGTGCGTTGCAGGGCAAGAATGAGGAAGCCGTTGCCCACCTGAGAAGCGTCGCTCAGAAGAAGATTGCGAAGGACCGTTTCAAGCAGTTGCTCGCGTCCGATACCGACCTCGATTCAATTCGCGGGTTACCTGCCTTTGCGGAGTTGACGGCAGATTCGAGTGAGCCGCCGAAAGCCTCAACTGCGGACACGAATCCCGCTCAATAGCGAGCCGTCCATCGTTCCTGATGCCGCCGGTAAGCCAACAGAAGCATTGCGGCTGACACCGCGACAAGGGCGGCGCTAATCCACTGTCCCCACGTGAGTCCCCATAGAATGGGCGTGACATCGCCTCGATAGCACTCGACGGCAAACCGCAATATGCCTTGGAGAAGGGCATAGAGCAAGATCGTGACGCCTGCAAACGCGCTCCAATCAAGACTGCGCTTGAGAATAACGAATACCAGAGTCAACCCAATGGTCAGGTAGATCGGCGTGGGGTGAACGGGCAATGAGGACTGTGCCCCAGCGGCCAGAATTCCCGCTTCGAGCTGCTGAGTGAAGGGGAACGATCCCGGCGGATAGGTCAATGCCCACGGCGCAAGCGTGGCGGTCCCCCAGCAACATCCGTTTAAGAGGCAACCTACGCGTCCAATGGCCTCACCCAATGCGGCGTACGGCGCAGCAATATCCAATGCGTCAATCAACGGGATTCGCCGGATGCGAAGATATACGAGGAAGACTAAGGCTCCCGCAACAAGGCCGCCATGAAACACAAGTCCGGGCTGCCAAAATTGAGCCGCTCGCCAGATACGGCTCAATCCTTCTTCTTGAATGACATAGAGGAGACGCGCACCCATATATCCAGCCGCAAAGATGAGAAGTCCAACAAGTGGAGTAAGCCGCAAACGGCGCTTCTCGCATTCACGGGCCGCCAGGTACACCGATACAAACAGCGCGAGCGCCATCATGGTCGTGTACGAACTGACCGTGGTTCCGTGATAAGTGATTAGTTCAGGGCACATAAGCGCAACGTCTTCACCGCTGAATTGTCTTGAATAAAGATATGCATACCGAATTCCAGATTGTATTGGACCTGAATAGTATTTCTTTTCGACGAAGTACGCATCAACCAATTAGTGGTAGGGAGAGACTTGCAGCAGTTGAAGGAAAAGGAGTCGTCAGGTGGTCTCACTATTCAAGGCCGTGCTTTTCGAATGTCCCAGCGGCTCGAGTCTGGAAGTCAGCGGCATGACTTCAATTTGTTATAGAGAGACCGATCGCCAAGTGCATATAGCCGCAGAGGTACTGATTGGATCTCAAGGGTTACGCATCTTTGAAGCGTCGATCCAGGAATGGGAGGCCGCACCAGAATCGTTGCCAATAAGCGACTCTGAACGCAGGCGGATTGTGTGCGATATTCGCGAGGCACTTCTTCGACGGGGCTACGATATCGAAGTAGTAGCCGCTTCCACTCCTTTAGTTCCCTCGCTTGACCACAGCGAAAAGCTGGCGGGGTGACACGCTTTCTTCTCCCTCAAGAATTCTTTGAGGAATGGCGAAGTGAATCCCGTCCCTAAAAAGGATAGGATTTCCACCCGCAAGCAGGTCCAACGGCAACGGTACACCAAACGCATGACATCCGATGGCAAACCTCCCATTGCAGCCTACGGGGCTTGGCTATCGGTCTGCTTTTTCTGGGGGACGACCTATCTGGCCATTCGGATTGGCGTAGCTAGTCTGCCTCCGGCATTGTTTGCGGGGATACGCTTCGTCATTGCAGGCATTCTATTCATGCTCATTGCCCGCCTTGCGGGTTTTCATCTTCCCCCCAGAAGTGCGTGGAAGGATTTGGCCATATCCGGATTCCTCTTTCTGGCTTTCGCCAACGGATTGGTCGTCTATGCCGAGCAAACCATCTCAAGCGGCATGGCCGCGATTATCATCAGCACAACGCCCATGTGGGTGGTCATCATAGAGTCTTTCTTACCGCCGCGGCGCCCGCTGAACCTTCTCACCATCGTTGGGCTTCTGTTTGGCACCGGCGGCGTATGCATCATCTTTCACCGCGAACTTACCGAGACGTCCTTTGAAGTCGCGCACATGCAGGGCTTGGCGTGCGCCCTATTGGCCACGTTCGGATGGAGCGCTGGTAGTCTCTACGTGAAGCGTACTGCCATTCACGCAGCGCCCCTGGCAATTGCCGGACCTCAGAACGTAATAGGTGGATCGGTTCTAGTCTTGCTCGGGTTGGCTATGGGCGAAGCCCCCAAGTTCACCTTGAACGCTAGCAATGCCGTTTCCTTAGCGTACCTCATTATCTTCGGCTCACTCGTTGGATTCGGTTCATTCATCTACGCACTGTCGAAGCTTCCCGCTGCCTTCGTCACAACATACGCCTACATCAATCCATTCGTGGCATTAACACTGGGGTGGCTGATCCTTCACGAGCCGCTCTCTCAAAGCATGCTGCTCGGAAGTTGTGTTACGGTCGCTGGCGTGGCTCTGGTGAACCGCTCCACACGCGCGGC